>DAOVFR010000011.1 GCA_030672805.1 Candidatus Krumholzibacteriota bacterium | reverse complement strand
AAGACGACCGTGACGCTGTCGGCTAAATATGCTCCATCCACAAGCGCCTTGACCGTTTTCGTCTCGGCGACGGTTGATGCGACCTCCCCCGACGCCGAGCCGTCGATTCCGGAAGGACCCGGCTGGTTGTAGCTGTTGCCGCCGCCCGTGTCCGTCGCCTCGAGCAGGACGGTGCTGCCGTCGACGGCGTTTCCGTACGCATCCCTGACGATAACGGTCGCGGTGAGCTTGTCGGCTCCATCAGCCGTCACCGTATCCCCGTCGGCGGATATGGTTGAAACGGCAGTGTCGGATGCGGCATGATCCACGAACACGCTCGTCGTCGCGATCTCGAGGGCCGGCGGAACACCGTCCTGGTCGTAGAACGCGAGGAAATATCCCGTCAGGTTCTCCATGACCGTATGCGTATAATCGACAGCCGCCGAACTGTCGCCGGATTGAATGACGACGTGGGTGATCGTCGTGCCGTGGTCGCCGGGATCGAAGAAGGTCCCCGACCCGAGGAGTGTTATCGTCTGGTCGGAAGAAACCACGCTCGTGTTGCCGAATATATCCTGCACGGTAAGGTGATACCGTATCGTATCGCCCGCCGTGATCGTCGTATCGACGGGAGATACGACCATCCGGTACGGATCCGCGGCACTCACGGTGACCTGCTGCTGGCCGCCGGTCCACGGCTGCCCGATGCCGGACGAGTTGATATCATGCGTCCCTGATAGCGTATCCCGGTAGAAGAACGACACCGTATCGGCGCCCGAGAGGATCGTAACGGTATCGTTGGCGTTGAAATCCCCCCCTCCGAGATGCGAGAATCGCCCGCCGGACGATGTCGACGAAAGGAATACATTCTGGTCGGTTCCGACAACATTCGGATTGTCGTACTGGTCGAATGTCCTTATACGCATGACGGCGCTTTCGCCGCCCGCCGTGAACGAGCGGGACGGTGTTATGAACGATATCTTGTTGATCGGTCCCGCAACGATGTTCAGTTCCGGTGGGGAGGCAACCTGCAAGGGCGTGCTGCCCTGCGGATCGGACCAGACCCTGAACTTGACGCCGCTCTCCGCTTCAGTCTGGGCGACGGCTTTCGCATCCGCCGTGACGGTGGTGTCTCCATACGTTAGCGTGACCGTCTCGCTCGTATCGAGTGAAGCGATGTAGGTTCTTACGGTCCTCCCGACGATATCGATATCGCCGCCGAGCGTTCCGTCCGTCGTTACCGTTACGTATCCCGCCGCGCCCGTATCGAGTTTCTGGGGAGCGGTCCAAGAGTTCGGAATGTCGAAGTAGACAACCCCATTAATGAACGTGTCGGCGGCGGCATATGCGACCTTCCACGTTCCCTGCGAACCGGCGGTGACATCGCCCGGCGGATCGATCGAGGCAGTGCCGTCTCCCGGGCCCGCACTCAAGGGGCCGGAGACCGCCAGGGTCAGAAGCAGTAAAACCGGCGCCGCGAGTATCGCGGCCCTTATCCGTGGGCCCCTGATGGTGAAATCATGATATGCGTGAACTATCGATTCCATAGCTATTTATCATCAATCAGGCAAGGCATGTGCCAAAGTAAAACCGTTATCATAGATGGTAATTGTATATTATAATACATTTTAATAAAAACGCAGATTAAATACCGCATTCCGAAGCATTTAAAATGGTACGTTCCGGAGCATAATGCAACACCCCGGCAGACGTTAACATATTTATACTACTTATCTTACTGGGGTGAACCGGTTGAAATAAGATGCCTCGGCTACTGGACGACAACCACGGCATTCACCCCCCCGAACCCGTCGTCGACTCGCTCCGTGTTTCCCGGGTCGGGAATCCACCTCTCCCCGTCCAGAAGGAACTTGTACTCGTACCGTCCCGGAGGCAGAGGGATGGTGACCGTCCAGACACCCCTGCCTTCACGGTTGTACATCGGATCGGCCCCGGTTGACCAGTTGTTGAAGTCACCTGCCAGGTTCACTTTTGCGGCGCGTGGGGCAAAGAGAGAAAACGTGATCCCCGCTTCGGTCACCCGTGGCCCGGTATCGTACTCACTCGCCTGTTTCCAGTCGGGCATGCCGGACCCGCAACCCGCAAGCAGCAGGACCCCGCACATCATAACAGGTAGCAACCCGGTATTGATGAAATTGTTCATGGTTACGGCAATATTATCAGGTTTGCCTTCCCCCCCCTTCCGTCTTCGACGACTCTCGTGTTATTGGGATCGAGAACCCATTGCGTCTCGTTAATCAACAACCTGTAGCGGTACCTTCCGGGTCCGAGCTCGACGGAAAGCACCCAGGTGTCGCTTTTATCCATCCTCTCCATGAGACCGACCAGCACCTCACCGACCTCGGCGTCCCCCGAACCCCAGTTGTTCCAGTCACCGGCAACCTGTACCGTGCGAGCGGATGCGCTTCTGAACCGTATCGTCACCACGCCCCCCTCGATCCCGGGTGATTCGATCGCCTTTTCGATGTACCTGGAGCAGCATGCACATGAAACGAGCAATGCGAGAAAGATTGTCGTTCTGCATATACCTGTCATCATCGTTCCCCGGGGTTCGGTCATGTTAAATCTATTAAAAACTGTAACTCGTTTCAAACGTAATCGCCACCTCTTCCGAGAGGGTGTTCTCCGCGTCACCGAGAGCCCTGATCGCGCCCGCTACGCCGTCCGTCCCGAGCGCATCGAACAGCCCTTCGTCGATCAGGTATTTCTCCCTGCCCCACGGGGAAAACCGGTACCGCCATACATCGAAGAAGTACGGGCGGGCCCCGATGCCTACCGAGACCCACGAGGACCCGGAAATCGCGTAACTCAAGGCGGCAAAGACATCGACGAAATCCCGGTCGCCTTTCCATGCCTCGTGCCTGAATGATACGTACCGCATGTCGACGTGGGCACTCAGTGATCGGACCAACGACAGTTCCTTCCTGAATCTCAGTTCGAGCAGGCCCCGGTCGCCGCAAGTCTGATCTCCCCTGTATAGAAACGAGACATGCGTGCCGGCTTCGTACGGTCTCTTCTCACGGTTCCGGTTTTCCCGGCCCAGCGCCAGCCTGAACTCGATCAGCTCACTCGATTCGAGAAACGGGATATGCCCCGGGGTGATGTGGTCTCCATCGAGCCAGAAATTGTTCCTCTGCAGCCAGAACACCTCGCCGGTGTTGGAGGAAGAGAAGCTTTCGGCGCTCACCCCCACACTCAGCAGCATCCCTTCCATCCTGAGGTCCGTGCTGCATTCGATGCGGCTGTGTTCCCCACTCTGCCTGCCGTCCCTGAGAGCCCTCCTGCCTTCGAGCGTGGTCCGTTCGAGCAAAAGCCTTGCCGATGTTATATCCGTACCATAGGACAGGCCGAAGTGAACCCTGTATCCATCTTCCCAGTCCATATCCGCCTCGTACGGCACCCCGCACGTTTCACCGGGACCGACCCTCGTCTCGGCGGAGAGATGCGTCTCCCCTTCCAGGTACTGAACATCGAGCCGCACCTTTCCCTCCCGAGGAAACGAAACCCAGACGCCGTGCATGCGGACGGTCTCCGGACCGTTGAAAACACCATCTCCCCCGGCCGGATGACTCCACCCCTCTCCCCGGGGTCTGCGGTCCATCCGGTAGAGATAACGCATACTCGCCGGACCCAGATTCAAACCCACCCTCACACCGAGGAGATCGGAATCGGTCAGATCCCTGTCGCGGAAAAGAGATAGGGAATCAACGCTCCGGCCCTCCGTCTCGAGGCCGGTGCGGTAACCGTTGATCCTTCCTGCATAAAACAGCCTGGTCCCGATCCCGAAAACGGGCTTGCCCTCGTACATGATACCCCTGCAGAACAGACCGAGAGGGTACTCGAAAGGACCGACGGCGCCGAAGATCGAAAGCGGGTCCCCCGACGAAAGACACACGGAACGGGAAAACGCCTCGATGGCTCCCCTCTCCATCCCGTACCGGGCGGATGCTTTGACGAGGAATCCATCGCCGCACCAGGTTTCCCCCTCCGGCGCCCTGTACTCCAGGCCCGATTCCATGTATGCGGTGGCGCCTCCCTCGATACTTCCATCCACCCTCGCGAGACCGTACAGTGCGCCCCCGCCGGGGCCGATCACCATGTCGACATTGCCCGACAGAGCAGCCTCGTCCGAGGCCGCCGCAGCCGCAATACAAGCGTCTTCGCTGAAAACGATCCGGAAAACCCCGTCACGTTCGACAAGAATGAAGAATGAGTGACCGGCCGGTCCCCTGTGCTCGTTATCCGGATCGGGAATAGAAACGCCGTCCACAATGAAGCGATACCTGTACCGTCCTGGAAGCAGGAACAGCCGTATTTCGAATACATCTTCCCTCCCGGCCATCCTGTCGATCGTCGGATTCCACCCGTTGAAATCCCCGACAAGGAAGAACTTCCCGGCCGGGCGGCCCTTCAACCTGAACACGACTTCCTCATCATCGAGGTCCACCGACGCATTCACCGCACGCGACCCTGTCACGAGAAAGAGCATAAGAACGGTATACCGGCACAACCTCTTCATGCGTTCTATTCCGATCCGAAATGTACGCGGCCCGACAGCGACACGAACCGGTCCTTCACGGGGGATTCCATGTCATATTCGTGTTCAAGCGATACGGGCACGGCCAGCGGATCGAGCGAACCGAACGCGGCGTTAAAGAGCACACGCCGCTGCGGCCTGAACCCGATCCCGATGCTGTAAAGGCTCGTCCGTGAATGGTACAGGTAGAGCACTGATCTCACCGTCAAGTTCCCGCCGAGATTCATGCTCCCGTCGGCAAGAAAGGAAAAACCGTCCCGTTCGTCCGCGCCGTCGAACAGCGCCGATACGGATATCCTCGAAACGTTTCTCTCATCGAGTACCGATACGAAAACGGACGGTCCGTCCCCATCGGCCAGGATGACACCCTCGCTTATCTCGAACCCGCCTCTGAACCTGGTTTTTAAAGAACCGTTCAACAGGCGCCGTCCGACTCCTCCCGCCCGGTAACCGTCCGCCGCTTTCATGGTGACGAGTACGTCGTACAGGGGATGTTTCCACCATGATTCGATGTACGTCTCGATGTTCCCCCCGGGAATCTCTCCCTGGGGAATGAAGATACGGTCTCCGCAATAGCGGTATCCCGGAATTAACCGGAATGTGCCGAGATCGTTCGAGTGCAGCATGAGTCCCGAAACCTCGGCCGCAAAGACGGCCTCTCCCGTGAAGATCTCACTGAAACTGTCTGGCGACAGCCGGCCGGTGTGCACACCGAAAAGCCGGCCGGCCTTCAGATCCCGAAGACGTCCTCTCCTCGTGCTCAAAAGTTCAGCGTTGAGAACGATTCCGCGCACGTTGATCCCCACATCCGCCCCGACCATGACCCCGTCGCCGACGGTGATCGAGCGGACCTCCGAGACTACTCCCCCAAGGCGGACCCCCAGCCGCTGCGAGGCGATGCCGCACCTGAGCGCCCGGAATGCGTCGCCGCCGCCGTGAAAGACGGGCAGTCCGCCGTGCTTTGAGTAAACCTGCTCACGCTTCAGCACCGACTCGGTCCATGTAAGGCCATATCGCCCGTCCCTTCCCGCCTCGATGATCACTCCCTCCCCCCTGCCGGCGAGAAAGGAAGCATCGTTCGAGACGGCATACATCAGCCGGTGGTCCGAACGGAACCTCCGTTCACGAAGGAACAGGGTCCCCGTCAATTCTCCACCAAACGGTCCGGCGCCAACATGGCCCTGCTCGAGCGAGAAGCAGTTCTCGTAATGTTCGGTCTCTTCAAGCCTCAGCCCCGTTGCGCCCTTGAGAAAGATCTCGACCGAACGAATGGGACGGAAGAGCCCCATCAGGGCAAACCTGTCGTTGAGATGCGAGCTTGTCGCCTCGTCGTTCCACGAGAACGGGACAGAGGATCGTTCAAGCATCAGCCGGCCGCGATAAACAACCGACCACCGAAGGGAAGATACCGAATCCGTCGGGGCGCCGGTGGCGGCCCCCGCGGGAGAGAGCAGCGCCGGGATCAACGCCGCGATACATGACACGGCCAGCATCGCCGTTACCGGATCACGCCGCGAAACAGATGCCCGCCCGATCATTTCATATCCCCCTCACCGGCCCGCCGGAAAAACAGCTCGAGTGCCGCCCTCGCCTCGATTCCGTGCTGCTCGCACGAAGTAAAAGCGGCTGTAAGACGGAACAGGGCGTGATTCCACCTGGCCCCTCCCGAGACATGCTCCTCGGAGAACCCGGCCATCAGTTCCAGTGGAGTAGATGTCCTCACGCTGAACCCGTAGTGTCTTACGACCGAACCGGGCGCGTGTTCCTGCTCGAACGAGACAGCCACCCGCTCCTCCCAGAAGTACGTGATCCCCCACCTGTGGATCCTTCGCGCAATGGCGGGATCTTCTCCGACCTCGAGTTCGATACGCCGCAGGTTCTGCGCGGTGTACCCGAACGAGATGACGGGAAGCGGCCTGATGATCAAGCCGGCATCGAACGTAACGCCCGTGTCGGACGACCTGCCGGATAAACAGCCGCAATCCGTCTCGTTCGAGAACCTTGCCGCCTTCACGCTCGATCCTATCGAAAGGAAAGACCCCTGCACCCCATCGAGGATCCTCGCGGAGAATCCCGCGATGAAGAGATCCTCCACCGATCCTCCCTCGTAGCCCAGCCGGTACCAGCCCGCACCGAGGACGGCCGCCCGAAGCGGAACGAGCACGTCCACCTTCTTCTCGATCGATTCTCCCGGGATGGATGATTCGGCATACTCGGCGTAGAGTGCAGGAACCGGCGTCAAGATCATGCCGGCCGGATTGACGTAGAGCGACGACGCGTCATCACCGAGGGCGATGAAGGCGCCGCCCATCGCGAGCCCCCTCGTGCCACGAGCCGCCCTTTCGAAATGTGCACCCAGGGCAGAAGGCACAAGGAGAAGGATAACAAACAGCAGGGATAGTCGTGTTCTCAATTGAGCTATTCACTCCTGGATTCGTCAAGTCTTTTCAGCCCCTCGAGGATGAGGTAGCCAAGCTTGATATCGAGGAGGATATCCTCGTTATCCGGCTGTACCCCCTTGATGAAAATGAAATGCCCGCTGTCCCAGGATAATACCTTGTAGACGGCCTCTTTCATCTGGTCCTTGATCGCACCTTCCAGGACATCCCTTTCCAGGTACCCGCTGTCGATAAGGATCTGGCCGATCCGCACGCATCCACCCCGCGATACAAAGGTCCGAAGCGCCTCGTCGAGCTGCCCTTGCGAGATATAATTCTTTGCGATCAGGACCTGGCCGATCTTCTTTCTGCCCGTATCGATGCTCGCGTACAGCAACTCGCCCTTCTTGAAATAGAAGCTCGCGACGTTCGAGGAGGAGATAAACTTAATAACTCCGGTGAGTCCCGAGATGTTGAGAAACTGGAACAGCATTGCCGGTTCCAGTACGGAAAGGTCCCCTCCGAAATCCATCATGAACCTCCTTCATTGTGGCGTGCCGTAAAACCACCCTCCCTGACCACCTTCCAACCGATAACCGTCTGCGAAACGATCACCGATACGAACGCAGCGCCGAGTACGGTGTGCAGCACGATCCGGACCGGACCGCCATGCGCCGCCCCGGGAAATATTGCGAGGGACAGGATGATGATGATCCCCAAGGACTGCACGACACCAACGATCTTTCCCACGACCGTCGCGCGAAGCCTGGGCAGGGCGCCCATCACGGCCAGGGCTCCCACCCCCGCGAAGAACTGAGTATATCGAATCGTCAATAGCATGAAAAGCCATAATGGAACGATCCCCCTCACCAGGAAGATAAGGAAAACGGCCCACGTGGTCACTATGTCCCCGACAGGGTCAAGCATCACGCCGAGAAGTGTTTCCTGACCGAACCGGCGCGCGATCCATCCATCGATGATATCGGTCAACGCCGCGATACAGTACAGGACCAATGCCCACACCATGTAATGCTTCGACAGCAGAATAACAATCGGCGGAACGAGAAAGAAACGAACGGCGGTTACCATGTTCGCCGGCTGTATGCTGTTCCTCGGCTCCCCGTCCGGCCCCTTGACGGCGCCGAGGTTGAGAAGAACGAAAACGGTGTAGAGCACAACAAGAGAAGCCGTCCAGAGGAAAATCTGCTTTCCCAGCACGACATCCCCGAAATAGAACAGCAAAACGGATACTGCGGCGATAACGATGAGAACGGCCCACATCAACCTGTATACGGAACGCCTGAGCGACCGGCGCCGGACATACAAGCGCTTTGATTCATCCAGGCGCCGCAGGACCATCTGTAACAGCGCTCTGTTTCTGATTCCTTCTCTCCCGCGTGATATTTACCGTCCTACACCTCTTCCGCCGCTTTCAGCGATGCCTGTGCGGCGGCCAGGATGGCGATCGGGATCCGGTACGGGGAACAGCTCACATAATCCAACCCGGCCTCATGGCAGAACTCGATCGACGACGGCTCGCCGCCGTGCTCGCCGCAGATCCCGATCTTGAGATCGGGCCGCTTTTTCCTTCCGCGCTCAACACCAATGCGTATGAGCGAACCGACACCTTTTCGATCGAGCTTCTGGAACGGGTCACCCGGCCATATCCCCTTATCGATGTAATCACCGAGAAACTTGCCCGCATCATCCCTGCTCAACCCGAACGTCGTCTGCGTAAGATCGTTGGTTCCGAACGAGAAAAACTCCGCAACGGACGCGATCTCTTCCGCCGTCAGAGCGGCCCTCGGTATCTCTATCATCGTGCCGACAAGATAGTCGACCTGGACGCCCTGTTCACGCTGAACCTCGCCTGCGACCCTTCTGACGACCTCTTCCTGAAGCTGCAGCTCCCTCACGTGTCCGACGAGCGGGATCATGACTTCCGGTTCGGGACTCTGCCCCTGCTTTACAAGCTCGCAGGCGGCCTCGAAGATCGCCCTGACCTGCATCTCCGTGATCTCGGGATATACTATTCCAAGCCTGCAGCCCCTATGGCCGAGCATCGGATTGGCTTCCTTCAGAGACTGGATCTTCTCTTCCAGTTTTTCTTTCGGGACGCCCATCTTACACGCAAGGTCCTCTATCTCGCTATCCTCGTGCGGCAGAAACTCGTGGAGCGGCGGATCGAGGGTTCTGACCGTTACGGGACGGCTTCCCATCGCCTCGAATATACCCCTGAAATCCTCACGCTGCATCGGAAGCAGCTTCGCCAGCGCCGCCTCCCGCCCCACCCTGTCCGAAGCGAGTATCATCTCCCTCACCGCGTCTATCCTTGTCCCCTCGAAGAACATGTGCTCCGTCCGGCACAGACCTATCCCCTCCGCACCGAACGATACGGCGATCCGCGCCTGATCGGGACGGTCCGCATTGGCCCTGACACCGAGCGTGCGGATCTCATTCGCCCATGACATGAGCTCCTCGAAGTCCCGGTATATGCTCGATTGGTTCCCGTCCATCGTGGCGTCTATCAGCACACTGAGCACCTCGGACGGGCTTGTATGTATCTTTCCCTCGATCACCTCACCCGTCATTCCATCGATCGATATGAAATCGCCCTCACTCACCGTCCGGCCGTCGACTTCCAGGGTCCGTTTCCTGTAATCGATATTGATGTCCTTGGCCCCCACGACGCATACCTTGCCCATCTGCCTCGCAACGAGGGCCGCATGGCTCGTCGCGCCGCCGGCCGACGTCAGGATTCCGGCTGCCGCGCTCATCCCACGGATATCCTCGGGGCTTGTTTCGATACGCACCAGTATGACATCCTCGCCCCGCGCCGCCCACTCCTCAGCATCCACCGCGTTGAACACGATCCTGCCCGTTGCCGCGCCCGGACCGGCGTTGATCCCCTTCGCAAGAAGCCTGCCCTCGTCGATGGCCCGGTTCTTCTTCTCCGGGTCGAAGACAGGTCTGAGGAACTGGTTCAGCTGTTCGGGTTCCAGCCGTCCGAGAGCCTCCTCCTTCGTGATGTATCCCTCGCGGACCATATCGATCGCGATCCTGATCGCCGCGAACCCGGTCCTCTTGCCGCTGCGCGTCTGCAGGATCCAGAGACGGCCGTTCTGTATCGTGAACTCGAGATCCTGCATATCGTGGTAATGCTTCTCCAGTCTAGCCCGTATATCCTCGATCTGCCGGTAGATGTCGCCCATCTCTTCCTCGAGGGACGGCAAATCCCTTGTTCCCTTCTGCTCGATATTGATCGGCTGCGGTGTTCTTATACCTGCGACGACGTCCTCGCCCTGCGCTTTCATCAGGTATTCGCCGTAAAACACGTTCTCCCCGGTGGCGGGATTCCTCGTGAAGGCAACACCGGTGCCGGAGTCCTCTCCGAGGTTCCCGAACACCATCGACTGCACGTTCACGGCCGTTCCCCACCCATCGGGTATGCCGTTCAGCTTCCGGTATATGATGGCCCGCTCGTTGTTCCAGGAGTTGAAGACCGCGCCGACCGAACACCACAGTTGTTCCATCGGATCGTCGGGGAAATCGCCCCCTGTCCTCTCCTCGATCATCCTCCTGAACCGGCCGGCAAGGTCCTTCAGATCCTCGACACCGAGGTCGATATCATCCTCCGCCCCGATCTCCTCCTTCTTCCGCGCAAGTATTTCCTCGAATGGATCGATATCATCCTTCGTCTCCGGCTTCATGCCGAGCACAACATCGCCATACATCTGGATGAACCGCCGGTAACAATCGTACGCGAACCGCTCGTCGCCCGACTTCCCGGCGAGCCCGGCCACTGTCCTCTCGTTCAATCCGAGGTTCAGAACCGTATCCATCATCCCCGGCATGCTGACCCTCGCCCCGGATCGTATCGAGAGCAGCAGTGGATTCGAGGGATCGCCGAACTTCGCCTCCATCTCCGATTCTATTTTCCGGATACTCCCTTCAACCTGCTCCCTGAGCCCCGCTGGATAGCTGCCGTCGTGTTCATAGAAATAAGTACAGACCTCCGTGGAGATCGTGAAGCCAGCTGGAACGGGGACATTCAGATTGGTCATCTCGGCGAGATTGGCCCCCTTGCCGCCGAGGAGGTTCTTCATCTCCGCCTTGCCGTCGGCCGAACCGCCACCGAAGAAAAACACGTATTTCCCGCCCACAGATTACCTCCTATCCAACATAACGACAATATGTTCGAGAGCCATTGATCAGCGCCGAAACAGGGTCGTCACCATTGTATATCGCAACCCTTCAGGGAATATCAAGGTATTTATATCCTTCCCGAGTTGCGGAACCGGCCGGATATCAGGGTAGATGGATCACCTTCATCGTCTTTTCGACCGCTCTCGTGGTGAACCGTATGAAATAGACACCTCCCGCCACCCTCCTGCCCCGGTTGTCGGCGCCGTCCCAGTGAAGCGTCCCTCCCCACTTGACGTACCTGTCACACACCAGTGTTCTGACCTCGGCTCCGCGGACATCGAACACCCTGACGGTGACCGGCTCGAGTTCCGGAAAGAACAGCTCGAACGCCGTCTCCGAGTTGAACGGGTTGGGAAACGCCCTGGAAAACACCGGTGTTTCGCCGAACGAAGGGCTTTCGAGACCTGAAGCGTCGAGCCCCCTCGGAATGCCGTAGCCGTACGTGTTGTCCGGCGAATCCCGTCTCGTCGCGGAATCGATCAGGGCATCCCTCACCTCTGCCGGCGTCCAGCCGGGATGTACCTCCAGGATCAACGCGCAGAGACCGGCCACAAGCGGTGTGGCCAGCGAGGTCCCGAAATGACCGGCATAGCCGTTCCCTCCGGGGTGATCGACGCTTCGAGTCAGATACCCCATGGCAGCGAGGTCGGGTTTGATACGACCGTCGGCCGTCGGTCCCCTCGAGCTCCAGTGGACTATGTTCCCGTAACGGTCGACGGCGCCGACGGCGATCACGCTGTCCCCGTCGGCCGGGGCGATCAGCGTCGTATCGTTACTTGGCGGGGAGCCACTATAGTAATTGCCCATGTTCCCGACCGCGTTGACCACAACGATCCCCCGCGAGCCGGCAATGTCCGCCGCTCTCGTGCAAAGAGGGGTTTCCCCGTCGAGGTCGGACTTCCCGTACCACAGGACGTATCCCAGCGAACTCGATACGACATCGGCCCCGGCGCTGTCAGCCCATTCTATACCGGCGATCCAGTTGTCCTCCTCGATCGTTATCTCCTCATCGACGATCTCGGTCTTGGCAAGAAGGAAATCGGCTCCCCAGGCCGGTCCGATCAGGTCACCCTCGTGGTATCCCGCTACCGCGCCGAGAACGATCGTCCCGTGACGGTCCTGGTCCCCGCAGTCCCCTTCCTGGTTGGACGTGACCGAATCGCCCTGAACGAAATCGTACTCCGCTATGACGTTGATATGCCGCAGGGCTTCATGTTCACGATCGAAGCCCGTGTCAAGAACACAGACGAGGACCGGCGAGGGGTTTCCCGGAACGCTTCCCGACCCGTTGTACCCCATCTCGAGCAGCTCGACGACCTGTATCTGGTCGAGCTGGAAGATGCTTTCGCCATACTTTTCCCTCAAGGGGTCACCGGAACCGCACACGTGCCCGGCCAGACCCGGTTCGGCCGGCTCCGGTGCCTGCTCACGTTTGAAAATATTGACGATATCAATGCGACCGACGAACGGAAAGGAACAGATAACCGGTATCTCTCCGGCCTTCACATCTGCGCTGGCGGCATTGAAGTATTTCGAGATTGTACGCACCCTGCCGACGTGCGGCCGCACACCGTTCAGGCAAGCGGGGTTTACCGGAAACAATCCGGAATTCCGGCCGGCGAGCGAGGCCCGGGCACGCATCCTGGTAACGGCACGCGGGGAAACACCGGGCGGGCCTCCCCGCCCGTTTCGCCGGACATCCCCCACACCACCCCTGTCGGTGAAAAAGATCCAGACCGGCACCGTTTCATCGGGGGATATCCCTTGCAGCAGGCGGGCAAGCCTCTCGCTGCATTTGACTCTTACCGGCATATCCGGACGGAGGCTGCTCTCACGGAAAGACGCGCGCCTGCCGGCGCCGGCGAGCAATGGTAGATTGATCAGCAGAATCATAAAGAGAACGGCTCTGTGTATCCCGCGCTTCATCACGCTTCCTCTTTCAACCGTCCCGGTCCGCCTTGAATGTCTCGAAGGGGATGCCTATGGCCGCCTTCTTCCCGCCCGGGCCGCTTTGCGAAACCTCCCGACATCGAGATACTTCGCAAGATTCGCCTCCTGGTCGATCTTCGGCACGATAACCTTCTTTTCCGTTGTCATTATGACAGTGACACCGGGACCGTGGCCGCTCGTGATACAGGAAGCATGTACAACGATGCCGATCGTGCATGCACCCGTCCTGCGGGACCTGCCATAACGGCAATCTGCATCCATGATGGCGATAACATCACCGAGGCGGAGATCCTGAAGACCGTACTTGTTCACGATCTCCCTGTCAGCGATCTGGATATCGTAGTCTCCGCTGAAACTGTGGCAGGAACCGATACCGGACCCCATTATCGACGATGGGATAACAAACGAGACCGGCACGACGAGCTGCTTGTTCTGGTGAACGATTCCCATCTTGCGCAGCAGGCCAGGATCGATGTTCATCACGGACACATCGGGTGCATCCCTGAGCCTGAGACCTTGCCCGTACGCCTTGATCTGGATCCGGTCGCCTATCGTGAGTTTTTCGATAACGGAAGGTGCGAAATTTATCATGATGTGTTCGACACCTCCATGTTTACCCGTCACGATGCCCTTCGAACCGGCGACCCGGCCGCTTACGACACGCGCCTCGTTGCCTATGCAGGCAAGTATACTCAGCCCCCCCTGCCGTGCGGGGTCCTTCACACTCTCGTCACACGTGATACTGACCCCCGGCTCGACGTGGTCTCCGATGAATCCCAGGGCGGGGTCGCCAATAGCAACGTTGTATGTGATGCCTCCAGTGCCGGGCATGACGTGGGCATTGCCATCCGGGTCCACAAGGTACGGGGTTTTCAGCAATATCCTCGGTTGGGCGATGGAACCGATTACCGACTGCATCACCAGGTTCTTCGCATTCATCCTCAACATGCGTCATTCCTCCACCCGGACCGCCGCTCCCCAGCATGACGGGAAGGGCGGAACCGTATTATTGAATCGGGAAATTGCAATCCATGTCAGGCCGAATTACCGGCATTAAAGGAAGACAAAAGGAAATGCGACCCTTTTTTTTACCATGATCCTCAAATTACGAGGCATTGCGTTATCAAAAGGCCGCTGTACCCTTTAGTTTTACCTGATGATCACTATCTTTCCACATACATGATCGCCGGTATCGCTTTCAACCCTGAAGATGTAGACGCCCGAGGCGACTTCCTCGTTATGCTTGTTCCGCGTATTCCAGCTCGCGATGCCGTTCAAACCATCAGGGCTGCTATGATGGGTCTCCCAGACCAGGTCCCCGGAAATGGTGAATATCTTCAGATCCGCCTCGACCGGCATGTTGAAGAATTTTATCGTTCCATCGTTGTAAGGATGGTAGGCGGGGGTTGTTTCCGCCGAGGTTCCCGTGCGGTACGGATTGGGTACCGCGAACACTTTCTTGACATCCCGGCTGGTGTTGACCGTCATCGTGATGGCAAGCGCGATATCATCGCAATCCAGCGGTTCCACGGTATAGTCGTAGTGCTGCTCGAACTCCGGATCCTCGCAGATGTAACTATCCCACTTGTTGTGCTGAAACCGACCGAAGAAGAAGCCCCTGTCATACGTTGATACGGTGTATCTGTACGTGAACCCGTTGAATACGTTGTTATCGGTCCACTCGTAGTATTTCCTTCCGAGCGCGTCATACTTCGGCCATTGGACAAAGTAGAGCGAATCCTGCTCGACCCCGAGAGCCGCATCCTCCTTCGAAATCCCTGCAATTATTTCCATATCGCTCGGGTACGGGGAGTATCCCCGGAAAATATGGAATCCCTCGAAGTCCTGGAAATCTATCCTGAAGAAGGCTTCCCCACCATCGGGGTCCGTTCCGATCTGCCCGTCGCTGAAGATGATATCGACGCCGAGGTCCAGTGTATCACCCGTCCCCTGTCCGATCAATACAAGAGGGATCGGGTCATCAGGCGTATAGTGACTCGCACCGATATCCATCCGTAGCTGGTAAACATCGAACCTGTCTTCAGTCTCGGCCATAATCACGATCGATGTATCGACCCCGAGAGTCACGGTATCCCTGCGAACCCTTAGGAATTTAACCATGCGGTCGATATCATCGATGTAGGCCCTCTGGAAACTCACCTTCGTGCTGTCGAGACCGGGGGAAAACCAGTTACGGAAATCCCTCGATCCGATCACCGCCGCTATCGAATCATCAGCCGGGTACCATCCAATAACGATATCCGCACCCGACCTTTTCAAGTAAACGGAATCCGGGGCGATCGGCGTGAGCCTGAGCGTATCGAGGCCCTGCGAACGGGATACGGCGGGTAAAACCAGAAGAAACATTATAAAAAGTAAAAGAACCCTTGCTGATATACGTACGATCACCGTGCCTCCTTCTTGGACTTTTTCGATTAATAAAGGATTCTATTATACAAAATACATTCTTCGTTTACAAGCCGTTGCTCTCATTCTTCAGCATTGATCTGCCACTGGGTGAATACGAAATCGACGATCTGGTCCACCTGGCTGCGATTGAAGAACCACAGCGGGAAACCGAAATGGAAGCTGGGCGCAGCGAGGGCAATTCCCGAGTCGACCTCGGGAACGACGTCCTCGTAGTTCGTCACCCAGATCGCGATCGTTCCGTCATCAATGGGAGACAGGGCGTTCCGCGCCTTCATCCTGAATATCGGGTGGAAGCATTTCTGAGGTTGCGTACCTGTTTCCAATATCCAATACTCAGGGTCGTATATCTCGGCATAGGTGAACCCGCCGGGAGGCGTTCCCGAGTAGAAGAATCTTCCCTCTTTCGACACCTCTTCCCACAGGTACAGGCTCTCGGGAAGCTGGTCGCTGAAGAGGTTCGTCAGCGAATCCGTGTCATCCCGATACCCCTCGACCATCACGTCATGGAAATTCATTGTCCGGTTGATCCTGAACAGACCCGAAATCTTGTCTATCACCGTGATGCAGTAATCCTTGTAACCCATGCTCCTGACTCCGCTCGTGTCCTCATCATCGTTCGGGTTCATCTCGAATCTCAGGTTCACAGGGAACAGCGGAGGTTCGATGAACGTTTTCGACATGCCTCCCATCTGGTCAGACCGGCCGAGTGTCCAGAGGTGCCCGCCCTTGACAAGGAAAACCGAGAGGAAGTTAAGGGCAACCTGCGTCCCCTGCCCGATCATACTCTCGGGCGTGAAGCGGACGACGTTTCCCCATACATCCATGGAGGACGAATATGTCCAGATGACGTTCTTGTACTTCCCGAGATATTCAAGTTTGGGCGGCTTGATGTTCTTCGCCTGGCAATCATACACATCCCTCGTCGGTTCGAAGCCGACAGCCCTGCCGCAGATATCGAGCCAGAACATGTCGTGGTTCTGTTCACTCGGTGTCATGTACAGGGGATGCTGCATCTCGATGGCGTAGAAATCGTCCACCCATAACAGGTTCCTCTCCATCGAGAACCTCACGACCGTGATCTGTACATGAGCCCGTGTTATTCTCCCGCCGTTGTCGAGAACCTCGGCATAGAAATCATGGATTCCCGAGTAGAGTTTCTTTTCCGGGGCGCACAACGTGAACGGGCTGAACGGGACGGGCCACTCGTCATCATTGCCGAGATCCTTGACATCCCACCCGTAGCGATAGCCGACAACCTCCCCACCATAATCGGCGACATTGGCGATCCAGCAGAAGTGTAGCGGAATGCCCGGCGGGAGGTCCCGCTCCTCCGGGTTCAACTTCGTGCCCACGAACTTGAATCCTCCAAGCATCGGCTCGGTTATCAGTAATATCGGGTTGACCCTGTCGGAAACGTAAAATACCCTTACGTTCTCGTTCATGTTGAATATCGCAGTAACCGCCCCGGCATCGTCCTTTGCCTGCAGGGCGAATATGTACCGTTTGGCTTCGAGGATTTCATCATCTCCTATAATCGTCACCCTGCCCGAATCCCCCGGAGCCCGGTAACTGATCCATGGAGACCAAATATCCTCGAATTCCATAACGTTATTGTTCAGGTGATCGATGACCCACACCGACAGTGTGTCGGGGATCCGCCATACGAGGTATCTTATCGAATCGGGGTCCTGAACGTTCGTCGGATCGTCGACCGGGTCCTTCCCGGTCCACCCAAACGTGATAAGTTTACTGTATGCCTGTATACTGGAGGATTGCAGCGGTGGCCTGTCAATGGAAATAACCGGAGCGAGCGTCCACGCGGTGAACGACCGTGTAGCGGCGCGCGACCTCTTTCCTCTCAGGTCAACCGCCCGCAGGAAAAAGGTATGAGTCTTGTCATACCGCGTGTAAATCCTGTTCCCGTCATCGTACTCCCGGGTCGAATCATTCGCCAATACCCTGAATACACTGTCGTGGACCATCGTGCTTCTCCACTTGTCGAGGCCCATCGTATCCGCGGGATTGAATCCAAACGGATCGCCGTCAACGATAACGAATTCGAAACAGGCGATCTCACCGTCCGGGTCCCAGCCACTCCAGTAGAAATGGACCTGGTACCCTGTCGTATCACCTTCGACCGGGCCGCTTGACAACCACACCTCGGGTGGCTGGTTCTCGGACCTTGCTCCAATGAAAACATCCTCGGAGCAGCCGAGGAATAGAAATGCGCCGGCAAGCAGACATAGCGCAACTATCGAGAGTGGAAGTCGTTTCATATCCCCTTCAAACCTCCTGACCCCGTGTAGAGAACGAATAAAGCCCTGGTGCGTTACTGAACAACCTCTATCCTTATATTGTAGATCCACGTATCCCTGCCTGCATACCTCGCGGGACTCCTCCGTTTCACGCACCACTCCCCCGGGGCAATCAGCGTATCCGTTATCTCGTCGTATACCGGGCTGGTGCACCTGATCTTCTCGTTGAATTTCTCTGTTCCGGAAATATCATAACCCGTTATCGTGATCTCCTGATCCCCGAGGTAGAGAGGCGGATCGTTTATAACGGAGTATATCGTATCGGGATTAGCCGCATCGTATGGTACCTTCACCTTGAACGTGATTAACTGCTGCATATAGTTGGGATCCGCATCATACTGAGGATCATCTTCCTTTCTGTAATAATAATCCTCCTCTGCGACGATGGAGAACATCCATCCCTTGATCGCGGAACCTGGGGGATCCCTGTAATCATCACGACCCCACGCCTGGAGAAGGTACCGGTAATGCTGCCAGAACCCGATGATCTCACTACCGCTCATGATCGTGTCCTGCCTGAAAAACCGGCAGATATGTGAGTCGTAGAATCCCGGGTCGATTCCTATCTTGAGCACGTTCCCGAGCGTATCGAGCTGCGAGACGAGTGTCGGATTGTCCGGCTGGTCGATCAGCGTCGGAATCTTGAAGAACTTGACCTTCATACTGTCGATCTCCGGAGGAAAGTTACCGAAAAAGACGACCGAATCGGGAGTTCCGTCGGCGCGGTACTGCTCGTCATAGGCACGGACCCAGAATTTGTAATCGTATGGCCCGACGATCATCGTGGTCGAATCCTCATCGGCGCCGAGGTTCGTATCCTCCGCGCGGGCGGTTGGGTACCACGGGGAACCGTAGGACGCCAGTCCGGATATCCATGAATACTGGAACTGGAAAAGGATCGGAGTCGGCGGATCGTTGAATTCGAGCGAATCACTCGGATCTTCCCACCCGATATAGTGCAGCGTCAGCACGGAGCGGTATGGCAACGTGTCCGGCAGACCGTCGGTGAAATCGACGATTTCCTCTCTCGGCACGCCGTCCTGCGGCGTGTAACGTAACTCGCCGCGGAGTATCCTCGTATCGGGATCATGGTTGACCACGATAAAACACATACCCTTTCCCGTGGAAATATCCGATTTCGACCACGCACCCGCCTCGTCACGCGCTATGACCTTGAAATAGAAGGTGGCGCTCGGAAGCACTTTATTACCCCTGTTATCCAGATAAACTTCAACCGTCTCCGGCGGGCTGACAGTGGGGATGTACCAGCTCCCGGACTCACCATCTCCCCCGCCGGGATAGACCTTGCCCCCGTATACCCACCTGTACCCGGTCACCATATTATTGACTGTGCGTCCGAAGAACCTGATGTAGAACGGCGTGAACATGCTGATCGTATCGAGATCGAGCGGATCGAATCGTCTCTCTATCCAGGCGCCTGATTCCCTGTCCAGGACTTTAGTCCAGAATTCCACCTCCGGTATCCCCTTCACTCGCGCGAAGAACTGGAGCCGGGCAGGGTTCTCGTCCATCCTCCCTGCATCGTCGATTGCTGCAATATGGAATGCCTGTCTGTTCAGCATCACTCCGGTTTCCTTGTCAAAGCCGGTAAAGACGATCACAGTATCTTTCCGGTGAGTGAAACGGCCTTTGAGAAAATCATCGAGCCTGTGCGCCGGATTCCAGTCGAGGATCTCGATATCCGGCTCCCCCGCCGGATCGAGTGTCATCACCGTGTCCGTAATGTACCAGATGTACCTTTCAACCACGCCATCGGCATCCTCACCATGCCAGTAAAGGTGTACCCGGTAATCAGCCTCCGTCGTCTCGGGCGGGGCGCTCGTCAGTATCGTATTGGGCGCCCTGTTTCTGTCAAGCGGGTCCTGTTCTTTCCGGCAAGAAGCAAGGAGTATCAGGACCAGCATCAGCAAGATGACCGACAATTCAAGTATACGTTTCACGTTACACCGTACCATGTTTTTCCTTCTTCTGTATACGCACCCATCGATCTTCGGAGTCTCTAATCTACATATAATATATGTATTTGGAATTTGCGGTGTCAATGAAAATCGATTTTCGGAACGCGGCCTGAATCCCGGATATACAAGGGAAATCCGCGGTTGATACAGCGAGGGGGCCGGAAATCAATTCCGGCCCCCTCGAGCTCCGGCCAAACCCGGAAATCGGCGCTGTTATCTCAGCAGCACCATCTTCTTGGTCTGGCTGTAATGCTCGGTCTCCATCTTGTAGAAATAGACACCGCTTGCAACGCTGGTGCCGAGGTTGTTCAAACCGTTCCACTCCTCGGTATGCGGACCAGCGTCACGGACATCGTCCACGAGTGTGCGCACGAGCTGTCCCGCAACGTTGTAAATACTGAGACTTACATGTCCCTTCTCCCTCATCGCAAACTTGATGCTTGTAGTCGGGTTGAAGGGGTTCGGGAAGTTCTGCGACAGGCTGTAGGCAGCCGGCACATCGTCGGTATCGATGATGCTCGGATTGACCTCGTTGCCCATCCACTCGATGATCTCCTTGGCGAGCCTGTTACGGACCATGGGAGATGTCGGACCAACGTCACGTATGTACATGAAGCTGAAGCCGAACCACTGCGTCTTGACGCTGAATCCAGGCGTGTTGACATCGATGTTATACACGCCGCCATAGTACGGTGTGCTCTCGAAGTCACCATACTTCACGTTTTCAACGCCGGTTCCGGCATGTCCGAGCACATCAAACTGGTTGATGACCGGGCAGCCACCGAACACGCTGAAGTTGTACGCCGCCAGGAACGGACCTATGCCGTCGGTGATGGTCGTGCACTTGGGACTCACGACTCCACCCGCCACACGGCCGCCCGTCAGCTCGTAGTAGCTGTTCTGGAGATAGCTGACGCCGCACCATGTGTTCATCAGCACCGTAGCGCCCGGCGCCGTCGAGCCGTTGAGATCATACGCGATATCGTCACCGCAGACCCACAGCCCGCAATCATGGTCTGAGAGGTCCATCCAGGCGTTGAGCAATGCACAGTCGTTGCTCTTGTCGTTCAGACCATCCGTGATCGTTCCCGACTCGAGGTTGCCGCTGTCCCAGATGACCTTATGATACGCCTGGGTCATATGGTAATTCCTCGCGCGGCTTCCCGGACCGTTCGACACGAGCGACGAAGGAGCGTTCACGTCGTACCGGTCAGGAATGTTCTCCGCCGGAAGAACCGCGTCGAACGTCGGGTCGAAGTACGTCTGGGGAGTGCCCTGCCACGTGCCACGGTTGTGGAAATCGTCGACGTAGAGAACATCCGACGCCAGCGACGGCAGGCAGGTCCACTCGTACATCCAGGCGTGACCGCGGCGCTCCGTAGGACGGTTGTAGTCGGTACTCGCCCAACTCGGAAGCGTCGAGGTCGCGGCCGCATTGTCCTCCGCCTCGAAGAAGTACTCGATCATGAAACCCCTCGTGAAGAGGTCGTCGTTCAGATCGAATGCGTACCTGTCGACAACAGGGTTGCCGGCGCCCGTATAGGCCGTGTCACCCTGGAATCGTTCCCAGCCCGTATATGTCGGGTCGGGACCGATGTAGATGGTGTTGTCGCCGGCCCAGAGATTGGCGGCGGGTACGGCCTTCGGGTTCAGAGGATCGCCTATGTAGGTGACTCTGACCAGCATATATACCTTCGGACCATTGGCGTCCTCGGCAATGCCGCCGCCGATCAGGGAGGTGC
>DAOVFR010000250.1 GCA_030672805.1 Candidatus Krumholzibacteriota bacterium | reverse complement strand
GTCGGCGAAACTCACTCTCGCGGTCCTGTCCGTATTCATGCTTGGATTACCACTCTAGGGAGCAGAGATGATGTCGGTGCGAAACAAGACGCGTGGTACGCTGCTCGCGAGTAAACTCCTGACCATCAACTCGCACTTCAGCAATACACTGAATCATCTCAACAGGAACGGCATACCGGGCGACTGCGGTCTGTGGATAACGCCATGCAACTCCATATATACGGTCGGTATGACCGCACCGGTCGATATCGTTTTTCTCGACCGTGAAGGCCGTGTCGTGAAGAAGTACCGGAACTTCCCCCCCAACTGTTTCGTCGATGCCGTCCCCGGTGCAATCTCCGCCCTCGAACTTCCTTCGAACAGGCTCCACGAAAGCGGTACAGATTCGGGCGATATCCTTGTACTCGAACCCGGCTAGACCGGTTCTATTTGACGCCTCGTTTTCAGGCGGCCCGTCAAGGCGCCCGGCCGGGCATCACCAGTAACCGATCGCGGCGTAACCCACCCAGTGCCTAAGCGTGTTGATATTCGTGACGCCGAGCCCTTCAGCATCGACAGGCATCTTCCCGGGATCGAGACTCGTCCCGTACCGGAGAAGGTATCCCCGTGGGGAATCCGCGTCGAGCTCACCGGTGAGATCGAGCAGGACGCGCAGCCCGAACGGAATGGAATAGACACCGCACCATGTCACCTTGTAGGGCCACTGGAAATCGTCCCTCTCGACACGTTTCCTGAAAACCGCGATCCCGTTACGGCTCAGCATACCGGTGAGAGACGTTTCGATGATGCCGAGATCCTGGGCGACACCCATTTCGTACCCCTCCCCGCTTACACCGAACGGGGCGTAGTCGCGCCCTCCCCATTGCTCGTCACCGTAGTGAACACAGTCGGCCGATATGAGGATAGCGACGTCCGTACCGAGCGCCAGCCCCCGCTCTTGCATGATCGATGAGATGGCACGTGCGAGATGCCCGGCGGCACGTTCGAACAGCGTCCCCTCCATGCGTGGTACGAGGATCGGGATGATCACGGCGCGGCGCGCCGTGCGAGGCCGCACCTCCGTGCGAGCCATTTCCTCCGTGCGAGCCAGTTTTCCCATCCGGACCCGCTCTCCCGTGCGAACCCGCTCCCCCGTGGAACGCGGCCGGGAGCGGTATACATCCATATACTGGATGAATGGTATGAACGCTTCCAGGGAATGTTCCTCGGCATGGATCTCGTCGCTTACCATGACGAGTTCGTCCGGAAGCCGCCGTAGCAGCTCATCGCGCAGGGCGGAGACGGGTGTCTCGCCGTACGGGCCACGCCAGGACTCGAACCCGTCGAAAATAAGCCTGCCCTGGATATTCCTCCTTCGCGCAGTATGGGATACACCAAACATGATGTAGATGGACGCTCCGAGCTCACGCACGATGTGAGCGTAAACCGGCGCGGCGTATAGGTAATCGTCGTGAGGGCAGATCGCCGCGAGCATCGGTCGCTCCCGCATCTCGGGATAGCTGTGCTCGTTGGACCGGAATCGTTCTCTTTCGATCGAGTTGGCGCAAGCCAATACAGCCTCGACCTGAGACGGAGATATGGCATACCCGACCGTATCGACGGGAACCCTGACGCGGCCAGGTCCGGTGCCCTCTCCTGACGGCCTGTCACGGTCGATCGGTCCGGCGAAACAGAAAGCAACATACATGACGGCCGCGGCGGCCGCCGGAAACACCGCGTTGAGATGATTCATCGTGCACCTCCATGCTCGAACCGCCCGGCGCCCTGACCGTGAGCAGCGCCCTGGACCTCTCACCCGGCCCGGTCGGCCGGTGCCCGCCCCCGGGACCGCTCATCGAGCCCTGTCAACTCGTGCCACCCCCGGCAGGCAACCCAACGGTACATCATTTCCGGCCGCCCGTCCACCCGCCCTTTCCCGCGGCATAAGCCGGACAAAACCCGAGATAGAACTTGACATCACACCTGATGACCCGGTATGCGAAGAATGCATCGTCAAGAGAGAAAGAATGTGTGATCGATCAAATGGAACGGATCAAGCGCAGAGTCCTCGCCACAGCTTCGCTTTACCATGTCTTCAACGACGCATCGGTCGTCACACTTCCCACCCTGTTTCCCATCCTCCACACGGAAGGAACACTGATCAAGAGGTACAGCGACATCGGGACGATCATCCTGATCGGGCTCACCGTTGCGATAGTCCTCCAACCCCTGATCGGCCACAGCGCGAAGGGCCGGCACTTCCGGCGTCTCCTCGCCCTCGGTGCACTGATTGCCGGAACATCGCTTCTGCTCATGACCCGGGCAAACAGCTTCACAACGCTGATCCTCTTCTTCATAGGCCTGCGAATAGGAACGAGCATCTACCATCCCGTCGGGACCTCGTGGATATCGAGTACGTTCAGTGGATGCAGCCTCGACCGGGCGATGGGGATACAGAGCGCGTTCGGCAATATCGGTGTGTTCGTCTCTTTCACAACAACAGGCATTCTTGCGCAGCATTTCGGCTGGAGGGTTCCGCTTTTCCTGTGGGGAAGCCTGAACTTCGCCGCCGTTGCAGGAGGACTTATACTGTCACGCGGGACGATCACGCGACCCGCCGGCCGCTGCGAGGAAAAGGCTGTGTCCTGGAGAAAAACATTCAGGAGCATAACCGTCTTCATCCCGATGATACTCCTGGGAGGCATCGCCTGGGGGATCACACTGAATTACGCCCCGAGCCTGCTCAACCACAGGTTCGGAATCACCATCTCGCAGACGGGCATCGTACTCGGATCCTGGATAGCGTCGGGGGCGGTTGTAACAATATTCTACGGCCGGATCTCGCGCCTTCTCGGCCGTATGAGGACGCTGGCCATTGCGTACGCGATCATCACCATCACCACTTTCGCGCTCGGTGCCGGCAGCAGCATCCCGCTGGTCGTCGCCGCATTCATAATGTTCGGAACGGCGATGTTCATCACCTTCCCGGCAGTCCTTTCCTTTATAGGAAGTACCGTCGAACCAGAAAACAGGACGGCGGCGTTCAGCCTCGTCTCGAACCTGATGATCATCGGCAATGTGGTCTTCGCCTTCGCCTCGGGTCTGCTCTCCGACAGGTTCGGAATTCAGATCCCGTTCCTGCTGCTCGGGTTCATCGCACTGTCGGTCTTCTGTTACCTGCTCTACACCGCGGCGAGGTGGCGGCGACATCCCGAAGGTTCGGTAACAGAACCCCGGGATACATCCCGGCCCGTGACGGATTGAAGGGAAAAAAAGCCGTTCAATACATCATACCGTTTGCAGCGTCTCCCGCTTTTTCTTTTCGAATTCTTCCTCGGAAAGAATTCCTCTATTTTTCAAATCTGCAAGCTTTTCGAGCCTTTCAATGCTATTAGACTGCTTCTGCAACTTTTCATTCTTTGCAGAGGACCTGTCGGCTTCCTGTGCCTTCATCTTTAGCTCACCACGTTTTATAAGGTAGAAAGGGATCGCAATATACCATAGGAACAAGCAACAGAAGAACCAGCCCCATGGTCCCATGTTTCCCAACCCACTTATCAGACCTTTTCGAACTCCGA
>DAOVFR010000303.1 GCA_030672805.1 Candidatus Krumholzibacteriota bacterium | reverse complement strand
CGGACGGATCCTTTATTATCTACTCGGTGACGGAAAAACCAAAGAAGACCAAGACCGGTGTTAAGCGCCACCGGGGAATCAGGGACCGCTGGAGCG
This sequence comes from Candidatus Krumholzibacteriota bacterium, assembly GCA_030672805.1. Classification (GTDB taxonomy): domain Bacteria; phylum Krumholzibacteriota; class Krumholzibacteriia; order Krumholzibacteriales; family Krumholzibacteriaceae; genus DAOVFR01. The sequence goes on along the minus strand of DAOVFR010000303.1, from coordinate 2,460 downwards.
GCGGCCGGAACCGCTCGTTTCTCTATCTATCATCGGTTCCGGGCGGGTTCACGAGAAGAATGACGGCGGGCCGGCACGACACGTACGTCCACGATATCCATCCCGGCGGAGGCTCCGTCCTTATCTCCCGGTCATACGAGGAGCTTTCCGAAAGGCCGTATGGCGCCTCGGAGCTTCTCCTCATGAATCTCGAAACACAGGAGAGCGAGCTCCTCGTCAAGGCGCCGTGGCTCGGGAGCGCCTCCTGGTCGCCGGACGGGAAAAAAATCCTGATCCTCGGCGGCCCTTCTACGTTCGGAGACCTGGGGATAAACATGCCCGGGGGAGCGATCCCGAACGAATACGACACGCAGGCCTATATCTTCGACCCCGCGACGAAGACGGCCGAGGCTATCACGAGGGACTTCACGCCATCCATCTCGCGGGCCATGTGGTCACACGCGGACGGCAACATCTACATCATCGCCGGGGAAACATCCTACCAGAAGATCTTCCGCTACAACCCGAAGAAAATGTCTTTCAAGGCCCTGCCGCTCGGCTTCGATTACGTGAGTGGCGGTGACATGGCCCTGAACAGGCCGGTCGCGGCGCTCGTGGGAATGGGCACGGCCCATTCCTCCCGCCTCTATTCGCTCGACCTCCGGCGGGGCAAGCCGCGGATGATACTTGATCCTTCAGACGAGATATTCCGCGATATCAGGTTCGGGAAGGTGGAGGACTGGAACTTCAGGACGGACGGCGGAACGCTGATCACCGGCCGCATCCATTACCCGCCCGACTTCGATCCGTCACGGGAGTACCCCTGCATCGTCTACTACTACGGCGGCACCTCGCCGACGTTCCGCACGTTCGGCGGCCGGTATCCGAAATGCCTCTGGGCATCGATGGGGTACGTCGTCTACATTCTCCAGCCGAGCGGCGCGACGGGCTTCGGTCAGGAGTTTTCCTCGAAACACGTCAACGACTGGGGCACGGTCGTTGCCGGTGAGATCATAGAGGGCGTCACGAAGTTCCTCGACGCTCATCCGTTCGTCGACCGTGATCGCGTTGGATGCATCGGTGCCTCGTACGGGGGCTTCATGACGCAGCTGCTCGCAACGAAGACCGACATTTTCGCCGCGGCGGTCTCGCACGCGGGAATCAGCTCGATCACGAGTTACTGGGGGAAAGGGTACTGGGGATACGGCTACAATGCGGTCGCCGCCGCTAACAGCTTCCCCTGGAACAGGCGCGACATCTACGTTGACCAGAGCCCTATATTTGCCGCCGACAGGATAAACACGCCGCTTCTGCTGCTGCACGGTGCGAGCGATACCAACGTCCCGCCCGGAGAGAGCCACCAGATGTACATCGCTCTCAAGCTCCTCGGCAGAAGCGTCGAGCTCATCACCTTCGAGGGTCAGTCTCACTTCATCCTCGACTACGAAAAGCGCATCGCCTGGTCGAACGCGATCGTCGCGTGGTTCGACCGGTGGCTGAAGGATCAGCCTGAGTGGTGGAACGATATGTATCCGCCTCCCGGGGGCGAAAAGGCCGAGCCCGGCGGGATCGGCATGCACCGGGCCGAGCTCGAGCGGTACGGAACGGTGCTCCTCGGCGAGATCACGCGGGAGAACATCACCGAGCACCTCAACGACTGGGACTCCGAATACTTCGAGTACACACCGGACGAGGCACTGCTCCCCGAGCTCATGGAACTCATCCACGACACCGGGATCACCGTGGTGATGGGCACGTGGTGCAGCGACTCGAAGCGGGAGATTCCGAGGCTCTGGAAGATCCTCGAGGAAATCGGGTTTCCCCTGTCCGGCATCAGGATGTTAGCCGTCGGCAGCTCCCGGTTCACCGCGGATATGCCGGTACCGCCCGGGGTCCTGCAGTGGTCGACCGATATCAGGACCTGGTACGGGATCGAGCGCGTTGCGACGATCATCGTCAAGCGCGGGAATAAAGAGCTCGGCCGGATCGTGGAAACACCCGAAGGGTCGCTCGAGGAAGATCTGCTGGAAATCCTGAAGAAATAATTTTCGCTCTACGAATCCGCCGTGCGCGCCGCATCGGCCAATACCTGTGCCTCGCTGCTGGGCAGCTCGAGACCCGTCTTGTGCCGGCGGTCGACGTACATCAGCAGACCGGCGAACACGAGACCGGCAAGGCTCAGCGAGGAGAACATGATCTCCATGTTCGTATAATCGGTCCCGCCCGCGGAATCGACTATCTTGCCCGCAAGCCACGGAAAGGCGGCAAGGCCGATATTCTGAATCCAGCCGATGATGCCGTACGCCGTTCCGAGAAACTCCTCCTTGACGAGAATCGGTATCGCCGGCCAGAGAGCGGCGGGCACGAGCGAGAACGAAATGCCGAGCATGATGAACGACCATGCCGGGTGCAGGTGCGTCAGCCCCAGCAGCAGGTGCGCCGGCAGGATCAGGAGCGAACCGATTATCATGATCTTCCCCC
>DAOVFR010000015.1 GCA_030672805.1 Candidatus Krumholzibacteriota bacterium | reverse complement strand
GGCCGGCATTTCGACGAGATGATCTACTACAATAACAAGACATATTTCGGGAATGAGTCTGACATCAACCGCGATGGGAAGATCACGATCCTGCTCACACCGGTTGTCAACGGGATGACGCCGTATGTAGAGCCCGGGGAGGGGATCATCGCGGGGTTCTTTCTTCCCGGCGATCTGCTGCCGGGTGTTGCGCCAAGATCGAACTCCATGGAAATATTCTACTCGATGGTTCCCGATACGGTCTGGTGGCCGGTTGAACAGGAATGGCAGCTCGAGGTTATCAGGGGCGTTCTGGCGCATGAATTCCAGCACCAGATCATGTTCAACTACCGGGTGCTGATATACGGCGACGGGGTGAGCGGGGAATTCATGGAGGAGTTATGGATCGACGAGGGGATGTCCCACATAGCCGAGGACCTGAGCGGCCATAATAACAGTAATATCCTGCGTGCGAACCTATTTCTGAAGGACCCTGGTGATGCGCACCTCTTGTACAGGTTCGATGACAGTCTCGAGGCGCGCGGCGCCGCTTACCTGTTCTTCCGGTACCTGGGGGACCAGTTTGGAAACGATATCTTCAGAAGACTGGTTCAATCGAAAAAAACCAATACCGAAAACATCGAACAGGCAACGGCCGATGGTTTCCTCGAGGTCTTCGCCGATTGGAGCGCAACCTGTTACCTGAGCGGTCTTACCGTCACGGAAGATCCCAGGTATTCATACACGTCGATCGATTTAAAGGGAGATTTCTCGCCCCTGTTCGTGACACAGGTTGATTTTTCATCCGAGAGCATACTGGGAGATGTCAAGAGAACCGCACCGGAATACATTCTGTTTCCGGTTGCGCCCCACAGCCTGATTCAATTGAATATTGATGGTGATAGTGCCGGGAGGATGAATGCGGTCTTTGTGCGCGTCCAGTAACGGTATCGTTTTTATCGCCATGTGCCTGATGCTGTCGTGCGCCTCGGTCCCTCCACGGAGAGATTCGTCCGGTCTGGATTTCATCGATGGCGTGGTGAATGTTACCGGCGATCATATCCTCGACAGGCGTATCCTGCTGACCGAACCTGACGGTACCGGGTGGCTGCTAACCGGATCGGATTTCGAGTCCGATCTCATCGGTCTGGACGGGCTTGCCGCCCGCGTCTGGGGCACCATGGAAAAGGGCGATGAACCAGGCGGGACCCTGCGTGTGGAGCGGTACGAGCTGCTGCCGGTCGGCGGTATCACTCCGGTGATCGGTGTTCTGCATGTGGACGGGGATGATCTGATCCTTGTCGCCGGGCGGACCGGCGAGCGCATCGAACTGGGTGGAGCCCTGGCCGGGGTGTTGTTTCATTTCGATGGTGTCAGGGTCTGGGTGTGGGGCAAAATGGAATCGGAAAGTAACGGGGAGAGCGTATTAAAGGTACTGGAGGTCAGGGGGTATGGGATTCTCGGCCCTTCGCTTCTTCAGCCTGCTGTTGCGCCATCCGGCACTCTTCGAGATTCGAGTAGCAGATGAATTTCGATCCCTCGAGCTGTCTGAAATAAATATCGAGACGTTCGTAGCACGGCTCGATCTGTTCCGCGAACCGTTCCTGTAGATTTCTCCCGATCGTCTTGATGTCCCTCGTGCCGTCGCAAAGCAGCCAGGCGGCGCTGCCTATCTCGTCGAGCTTGATCTTGAGGAACCGGTTCTTGAGCCGGGGTTCGAGCAATTTCTTCAGCAGGCGGTTTCCGAACCTCGGTGTAAGCAGGGTTACCAGCTTCTCATCGCTGATCTCGTATTCGATCAGGCACCTGGGAATGAGATCAAGAAAGTTGATTTCAATGGGCTTTTTCTTCTTCTGTTTCATCGTCTGTTTCAGCTGAAAAAAATAAAGACCCCGGAGCGGACCTGGTCCGTCCCGGGGTCCTGTTACGAATCACTGGTCATTTTTCGCTGCGTTCTGAAGCGGGATCCTGATAAGCACGTACGCCAGTACAGCGAAGAAGGCGATTGCAAGCCAAGGGCTTCCACCCTCGATAAGGGGCGGCAGGAGACCCCTGCCCGCGGCTCCCACTGCTTTGCTTCCCGCGGCAACAACGGTCGCCGCAATGATGATACCCATCAGCGCCTCACCCGCGATCAGGCCGGAAGCGAGGAGAATGCCTGTGTTTTCCGTCTTTTCCTTGCTGAGGTTGCGCTTCTCCATGATCGTGGTGGTGACCCACTTGATGATTCCACCGAGGAAGATGGCGAACGTGGTATGGAACGGCAGGTACATACCCACAGCGATCAGCATCGGTGACGGTGCGCCGATGAGGATCAGACCGATGGAGAAAAGGGCTCCCATGATAACGAGCGGCCAGGCCATGCCGCCGGTGATGATCCCCTGGCTCAGCATGGCCATCAGCCCGGCCTGTGGGGCCGGAAGTGCGTCTCCACCGATACCGTAGGCCGAATGGAGAAGCTGTAAAACGATTGCCATAACGAGAGCCGCCGCGACAACGCCGATTATGCATCCCATTTCCATCGCTTTCGGGGTGCCGCCGAGGATATGCCCGGCCTTCAGATCCTGGATGATGTCGCCCGCGACGCCGCTCGAGCAGCATACGACGGCTGCAACACCGAGAACCGCCGCAATACCGAACGGGCCCTTGACGCCGACTACGACCATGAGGAGCGCCGCCACGATAAGGGTCGACAGCGTCAGTCCGGAGATAGGGTTATTGCTCGAGCCGATGGTTCCAACGAGAAACCCGGCAACGGCGGCGAAGAGGAATCCGGCGACCGTCATCACGAGTGCAGAGACGATCGCGCCAACGATGCTGCCGCTGAAGTGGTAGTACAGGAGCGTGATCGGGATAACGAGCAGGAGAATACCGATAACCGTTCCCGAGTAGGGAAGATCCCTTTCAAGACGGTTCGTCTCGCTGCTTGAAGTCCCCTTGCCGATCTGCTTCAGGTCCTTGAACGCGCGGGCGACACCTGTACTGAGCGAATTACGCATTTTGAACAGCGTGTAAAATGCTCCGACCAGCATGGCGCCGACCGCGAGAGGACGGACCTGCGAATTCCAGACTGCGTTGGTGATCTTGAGCCACGTTACATCACCGCCCACTTCCGACGCCATCGTACCGTTGATGAAGATGAACAGCGGTACAAGCATCAAATGTCCGAAAACGCCGCCCGAGAAAACGATGGAAGCCAGCTTGGGGCCGATGATGTACCCGACACCAAGCATTGCCGGCGAGGCAGCGGGAGATTCGATGAAGATGCCGCCGGTCGGGCTCGATGCTGCCCCGACCGCTTTCAGCTTGGTCGTCATGAGCTGGAAGTTCCTGACGATTGGAAGCGTCCAGAATTTCATTACATAGCTCTTGACGAGCAGCAGTCCGAAGTCGTTCTTGAGCAGCTCGAGAACCGCCGCGAGCCCAATTGCGCCAAAGACGTACTTGGCTCCGGTCGCGTGCCCCTGGCCGGCCTTTACGATCTCTGCGCAGGCGACACTTTCCGGGAACGGAAGCGACTTATCCTCGATGAGCACCCTTCTGAGAAAGATCACGAAGCAGACACCGAGGATGCCACCAACGAGCATAAGCGCCGTACTTTCCCAGTAGTGGATTTTTTCCCAGATCGGTTCACCCGTCATCGGGTTCTTGGCGATCAGGAACGCCGGGATGGTGAAGATCGCACCGGCGACCAGCGCCTCACCCACGGCCGCCGTGGTACGGCAGGTATTCTCCTCCAGGATGGTGCCCTTTAGAGCCCTTAAAGCCGCCATTGCCATAACGGCGGCAGGGAACGTAGCCGCCACCGTCATGCCTGCTACCAGTCCCAGGTAGGCGTTGGCGGCTCCCAGCACCACGGAGAGGATGGCGCCGATCACGACCGCACGTATCGTGAACTCCTTCATCTGGGTATCAGCCGATACATAAGGCTTGAATTCACTGTCGGCCATTTAGCCCTCCTTTCCACTTATGTGAATCTTGGGGTGAAAACTAGCTGTTGAATTTTCAACACTCAACGCAAGTTAATGCATGGTATCCGTTGGTATTGGTTTTAGTCAAGTAAATGATAGCGTCAAACACTTGACATGCCCCAGCGGTCTCCCGGCCTCCCCATGAAATGCTAATTGGTTGTGAAACATCTCGTTACGTGGATCTTTCCGGGTGCGGAACGGTTATTGCGGAAAGGGATCTTTATGCTGCCACCCATGTGATGAGGAGGTTCATGATTGGAGATTCCCGTTGAGGTGTTCCTGGAACTGATGAGCGAGGCCCTGGAAGCGGATTCTGTACGCATGTGCGTCACGTCCCCCGGGTCACCACGTGTGAAAGTGCTGGATCATACACACACGGCGTGCCAAGCAGGAGCGCAATGTACACCGGGCGCCGCGCTTCACGTGCAGCTGTGGAGACAGTTCGGGCTGTTCCCGGAGCCTGTATCTCTTGTGATGAACGGCCGTTTGCACGGACTGCATGAGACAGGACGGGACAACCGGGGGGGCGGGCATGGCGGGGCCGGGCAACCGGACACTCGAAAGACTGTGACAATGTACCGGGAGACGGCTGCCCTGCACGGGTGTCATTTCTTTGTCATCGACTGTTCAGGCATACGGTGGGAGGCGTGTGTCTGCGGGGAAGGCGGCTATGTCTCGATCGAGGGATATTTGGACGGTTTGGAGATCAGCCTGGTGCTCCGGTATCCAGGGTCGCGGATCAGGGTGGTCCCGAATCGTTACGGCACTCTCGTTTCGTGTTTGCGATTGCTCGGGACACTCGCCGGTTCGTTTGGTCTGCCTGTAAAAATGGACCCTGTCACAACTCGCGATGCGATCCGGATGGCCCCGCCGTTCATAGGCGAATCGGATACCGCCGTTCATATCAGGCAGCTTGTGAAGCTCGGCGCCCGCAGTGATATCCCGGTTCTCATCCAGGGCGACAGCGGAACGGGAAAAGAGATCGTTGCCAGGAATCTGCATCGCCTTGGTCCAAGACATAAGGGCGAACTCATCATTCTCAACTGTATGGAGATGCCGCCATCGCTTCTTCAGAGCGAACTCTTCGGTCACGTCAGGGGTTCGTTCACGGGAGCGTTGCGAGACCGTGCCGGGTTGATCGAAAGTTCGAACGGAGGCACGTTCTTTCTCGATGAGATCGGTGAGATGCCGTCGTCGATGCAGGCTTCGCTTCTCCGCGTGCTGCAGGAAAGAGAGATCAGGCGGCTCGGTTCGAGCAGTTTCCGAAGTATCGATGTCCGCTTCGTCTTTGCGACAAACAGGGACGTTGTCGACATGGTCAAAAAGGGAACATTCAGAAAGGACCTGTTTTTCCGGATCAACGGGATCTCCATGAATATCCCGCCGCTCAGGGCGCGCAAGGAGGATATTCTGCCGCTCGCGAGACATTTTCTTGCCTCTCACGCCGGGGCGGCGGGCGAGCCGGCGCCGTCGATCTCTTCCGGTGCGCTGCAAGTGCTTCTTTCGTATAGCTGGCCGGGAAACGTACGCGAATTGAAGTTCGAGATGGAACGTATCCTGGCCCTTAATTCCTGCGTCCGTGTGATAACACCCGCGATGATATCCGGGTACATCAAAAGTGGTGATCTGGAGGAGGGCTGCGACGGGTCTGCGGGTGGATCGACTCTGCCGGCCTCGATCCGGAGTCTCGAGATCAGGATGATCCGGGAAGCACTGGAACGGTTCCACGGAAACCGGTCGAAGACAGCCGGGGCCCTTGGAATCACACGCCAGGGACTGTTCAAGAAACTGAAGCGTTACGGAATCGAGCCGAATTGACCATTGTTAACAGCGGGACCCTTGATTATACTCACGGACGTTGTTTTCGGAGAGGTGTTGTTTGAGAGGAAACTCGTTCATATCAAGATGGAACAGGGAACTTGTTGCCGGCGTGTCGAGCGGCCTTCTGCTGGCTTTCTCGTTTCCACCGTTTCCAACGAGATTTCTGTCCCTCATCGCCCTGGTTCCCCTGCTCGGGTACTTCATCAGGCTTAGCCGGGGTAAAAGCGATGTGGCCGGTTTGCTGAAACGCGGCGCCGCTGCCGGTTTTATCACCGGCGCCGTTTTTTTTCTCACACTTCTTTTCTGGGTCGCCAACCTGATACCCGAATCCAGCGCAAGAATGCCATGGCTCATGATCCCGGCGTTGATGCTGCTGATCGGTTACCTTTCGTGTTACACGGCCCTCTTTTCGTTCGCACAGTCTCTTCTCGTGAAGCGGTGGGGCGGTATGGCGCTGTTCGCCGCTCCCGCGCTCTGGTCCCTGACCGAGCTTGCGCGTTCGCGGGGAGAGCTCGGATTTTCGTGGGGGATCATCGCGAGCTCTCTTGCCCCGTACCCGTGGACCATCCAGGGAATGTCCGTCTATGGACCTTTCGGGTTGTCTTTCATCATGGTGTTCATAAACCTGCTCATCGCCGTCGCGCTGTTCGACACGGAAAAACGGCGTAGGATAGCGGCACTCGTTGCGGTCGTTCTTGTCGTTGCCGCCCAGGCCGTGTGGGGGCTCGGCGAGGTAAGCAGGCTGGACCGGGAATTCAGCGCAAGGAAGGACGGCGTACGGGTGGCTGTTGTCCAGCCGAACGTCGATCTCGGCATCAAGTGGAATCCAGCGTTCAGGGACAGGATCTTCAGGGAGATCGAAATGCTCGCCACCGGGTTTGCCGATGATAACGTGGAGATGATCGTGTTTCCCGAAACCGCGGCGCCGGTCTCGATCCGTTTCGCTCACGAGCACCGCAAATGGCTCGGTAGAATAGCACGGGACTCCGGAACAGATTTTCTCATCGGGTTTGTAGATCATATCCGCGAAAATCATTCATGGCGATCGTTCAATTCAGCGGGCCTGTTCGACTCGAAGGGCGCACTCACATCGGAGTACCGCAAGGTGAACCTGCTGCCGTTCGGGGAACGGATTCCCTTCAGTCAGTACATCCCGTTACTCCGGAAGCTGAATTTCGGTCAGGCGAACTTCAAGGCGGGAGAGCATGCCACGCAATTTGATTCCAGGGCAGGGAAATTCGGGGTGCTCATCTGTTTTGAATCGACATTTTCCCGCTATTCACGGGAGTACGTGCGTGACGGAGCAGATTTCCTTGTGAACATCACCAACGATGGGTGGTTCGGGAGCAGCAGGGGGCCGTACCAGCACGCGGAAACGGCGATCATGCGAGCCGCGGAAAACCGCGTATTCGTTCTGCGAGCCGCCAACACCGGCGTGTCGATGATCATCGATCCCGCGGGCAGGGTTGTGAGCAGGATAGGACTGAACAGGCAGGGCAGCCTTACAGGTTCGGTGTTCCCCCTTGAAACAATGACGCTCTACACAAGGTTCGGGCACCTCGTTTTTCTTGTCATGGCGCTTGCGAACCTCGCCGTCGTGCTCCTCGTAGCGGAGCGCGCACGCAGGTCCTGATTTACATCCCCTGATCGAATCGTGGCGATCTTGTTTCCTGTATCCGCCAGGTCGGATCCGCCGGCATCTTTCCCGTGGGTTAAGGCGTCAGAACGCTGTTTCCAGGTCGATCTGCCATATGCCTGAAGTGTTCCGCTGCCAGGCGTAGTCGAATTTTATCAGGAAGTGCCTCGAGGGAATGATATTGATACCGCAGCCGAATCCGCTTAAGAGAAGGTCCGTGTCGAATTCCTGTGGCTTGTTCCAGCACGCGCCGGTATCGGTGAATATGTGAAAATCGACGAGGAAGACGGGGTTTCCCGGTTCGTCGAAATCCTTGAAGTTGATCGGGAATCGCGCTTCCAGGCTCGAGAAGACGCTGTTCTGTCCGGAAAGCATACCGAACTCCAGCCCCCTGACAGACCCTTCCCCTCCCAGGTGCTGGAGAAGGTAGAGCGGGACCCGCCCGTGTGTGAAGACGGCGCGTGAGTCGAACATCAGAATGACACGGCTGATGCCGTAGAACAACCGTCCCTTGAATCTGTACAGGAAGTTTCTGACCTCGGTGTCTTCCTGCAGGATCCCCCAGTCCTTCCTCCCCGCATAGACCCTGAATCCCGAGGAAGGGTAGAAATCCCTGTCGAGGTTTTTGAGTTCCACGCCGGTCTCGAGTGTCGCGAATGTTCCGGAGGGTACATTCGGCACATCGCCCGATCCCTGGCCCGCGAGCATGGAATCGGCCGCGTCGATCCGGTCGATGCCGGGCGAGACCAGGAAGGTGACGAGGTTTCCGGACTTGAGACGGAACGTCAGGGAGGACCTGATTCGCTGTATCTTCTCATCGATCAGCAGGGACTTGAAGTCGGGGAATGTGTAGTCATACTCATCGAACAGGAGCGAGTACCGCATCTCGAGGAAGGGAGCCCGGTCAAATCGCGGCTTTCGATATGAGAACATGGCGCGGGTCTCGCCGCCGATGAGAAATTCGGCCGCAACCTTTTCATCCATGCCCCTCAGGTTTGTTTCCGAGACATGTATTCCGATGGACCACTTGTTTGTAAGACCCCGTGAGACCTTCGGAAGGTAGGATCTTGTCTCGGTTTCGGACACGATGATGATAAGCCGTACGCTATCCTTTCCGGGGGAAATGAGTGTGCGGAGTTCGGCTGCGAACACGGCCGAGAGATGCTTGACGCGCTTCAGCCCCTCTTCACCGCTTTTTTCCTGGAAAAGGTCGCCGGGTTTCAACCCGAACTCGTTCAGTATCAGGTTTCGATCGATGGACGAGCCCCCGAAGATTGATATCTGCTCGATCGGCATCCCGTTCGCCTGGTCCGCTCCCGCGGCACCGCCGTGCAGGAGTAGTGTAACAACAATAGAACAAACAACGTATCGTATCATGTGGCTTCTCTGAACCATATCGGAACCCCTTCCGGTCCCGTTTAGAGTAACCAGTCGGCTTGTCACGGTCAATTCAATAATTGCCGTTTCCCCTTTTCGCGGGGGCAGTCGAATTTTATCTAAGGGCTAAAGTTATAAGACATTATAGCCGAATGAGAAGTCAGCCGAACTTTTCAGATCGAGGAGGGTACTCATGCTTGGTGAGGAATGGGGTCAGGAAGACGAACGCCTCCGTTTCGTCAATTTCAGTCTGGCGGGGGAACTGTACGGTCAGGATATCCGGTATATTCACGAGGTCAACCGGGGGCGGAATCTTACCGATATACCCGGGTCCCCGGATTACATACTCGGCGTGATCAACCTGCGAGGGGATGTCATACCGGTAATGGACCTCAGAAAGAGACTGGGGCTTCCACCCAAGGAAATGACAAAAGACTCGAGGATCATCGTTGTCGAGTACGAACAATCGAAGCTCGGGCTGATGGTGGATTCGGTGCACAATGTCCTGGAGATACCCATCAGTCTGATATCGAAACCGCCGGGAAAAACGATGACCGACAGAAACAGGTTCATCAACGGTATCGGGCGGCTCGACAACAATATGATCTTCTTCATCGATATCGGGCATGTCTTCGACGAGGAAATCGGCCTGGCCGAGCATGTTCATGAAACCGCTGAAACCGTGTAACGCAGGCAGGAGCCCGGTTTGAACCAGACACTTGAGAAAATAGAGTTGACCGAATTCGATTTCCACTGGTTCCGTCAGTTTATCGAGAGGGAAACCGGGATCCGGGTTCGGGAGAATAGGATCACGTTTATGTACAACAGGCTGTCCAGGCGGCTCAAGGAACTCGGCATCGAATCTTTCTCGATGTACAGGGAGCTCCTGACTACGAGGCGGGGCCGGAAAAGCGAACTCGAGAATCTCTTAAACGAGGTCGTGACTCCGGAAACCTCTTTTTTCAGGTATCAGCTGCATTTCGAGACACTACGCTCCGTGATCATTCCCGACCTTGTCAGCAGGAAGCTCGAGAGAGGATGGCCGGTGAATATTATCAGTATGGGCTGCGCGTCCGGCGAGGAGCCGTACTCGATCGCTATGCTCTTGAGTGACCAACTCCTCTTCACACACAGGCATCTTGTCAGGATTATCGGCGCCGATCTGTCCATCGAATTAGTTAAGAAGGCACGGGCCGGATTCTATCACTCGGGCGATGGCAAAAAACCGCCGCCGGAATATCTCGAACATTATTTCATGAAGGAACCGGGTGGGTACCGTGTGATTCCGAGTGTGGCCCGTATGGTCAGGTTCATGCCGTTCAACATGGTCAGTGGCAACTGGGGGAAATTCAGCTCGTCGGATATCATCTTTTGCCGCAACGTTAGTATTTATTTTGGTGAGAGGACGAGGAGGCAGTTGGTCTCAAAGATGGTGGAGTGCACCCGTCCCGGGGGGTACCTCATCTTCGGGCATACCGAGATCATCGAGGTGGGTGATTACAGGCTGAAACGAATCGACAATGCAGTTTATAGAAAGGAACCCGTTTGAATGATAAGAAGCAGGCTTTTCTCGACACCTACTTTGAGGACGCCGAGGAATTACTTCAGAATATAAACGAGATTCTTCTCGAGCTGGAAAAAAGTCCGCATGACGGGGAGGCCCTGAACAGTCTGTTCAGGTATATCCATACGTTCAAGGGCACTTCCTCGTTCATGGGGTTCAAGCAGATATCCAATTTTTCCCACGAGATAGAAAGCGTTCTGGACGCTGTCAGGCAGGGGATGATCACGCTCAGAGAGGATGCCATCGATGCACTGTTCCAGAGCTTCGAGTATCTGAAGCAGATGATTGACGGTGTGAGGGATGGGCGTTACGAGGACCAGGAAGGGTTGGACGGGGTGGTGAAATCGCTATGGGCCTTCGTGAAGGGATGTGGTGGTAAACGGGAACGTCCGTCCGGTGTAAAAAAGGGTCCGGAGTCCGCCGGTGGGGAACAGGACGCGGGTGAGTATCGAGGTGTCGAGGAGTGTGCTGCTGCGAAAGCGCTTATCGAAGCGCTGCCCGACGGGTGGAGCGCGTCCCTGTCCCATGAAGAGCTGGAACTTCTCGATCGGGCGGGACCGGACCAAACGATCTACATGATAAGGTTGAATGTCGAGAAAGGAGCTGCTGCGCCGGTTGCAAGGGCCTTGATGGCGGCGCGGACGTTCGAGGAGAAAACCCGTCTCGTGAAGACGCAACCCGAACTGATGTATCTCGAGGAAGAGTTCGCCGGATTCATAGACCTTCTGTTCATCACGGATCTTGACGAAAGCCTCATCATGAAACTTCCCGGTGACTCGGCCCGTGTCACGAAGCTCACACGGATCTTGCCTGAAAAAATTCCGAAGTCCGGCGGCGGGAACAAAACGCAGAGTAAACAACGGGAACAACAGGAACAACGGGAACAACAGGAACGGAAGGAAAGCACGGAACAGGGATCGCGGACCCCGGATATTACCGCCCAGGGCAGGCCGGTGCATGAAAGCATCAGGGTAGATGCCCAGAAGCTTGATACCCTGATGAACCTCGTGGGTGAGCTGATGATCAACCGGACAAGGAACCAGGATCTCGTTTCAGAAATGAAGCTGATGAGCGGAGACAGTAGCGTCGTTGATATGTTGATCGAGAGCATGCAGGAAGAGAGAAAGATCATATTCGAACTGCAGGAGAGCATCATGAAGAGCCGTATGGTTCCTATCGGTCAAACATTCAAACGCTTTCTGTTTGTTGTAAGGGATATGGCGAAAAAGGAGGGGAAAAAAATAGAATGCCGTATTTCGGGCGGGAATACGGAACTGGACAAGAATCTTGTGGACGGGATCAAGGGACAGCTCGTTCATATTATCAGGAACGCGATCGATCATGGAATAGAAACACCGGATGAGCGGCGGAAGAAAGGTAAAAACGAGGTGGGGCAAATACATATCAGCGCGTACCACGAATACAACAAGATAGTGATCGATATCAGTGATGACGGGAAAGGTATAAACCGTGAAAAGGTGATACAGGAGGCAATGGAACTTGGTCTTGTCAAGCCCGGCGAGGAAGAAAAACTGACAGATGACCAGATCATGGAAATACTGTGTCAGCCTGGTTTTTCCACGGTGGAACAGGTCACGCTCGGTTCGGGAAGGGGAGTGGGTATGGATTCGGTGAAGAGGACGGTCGAGGCTCTCAACGGATCTATCGAGGTCTCATCCGTTCCGGATGAGGGCGTCACGGTTCTGATCAGGCTTCCGCTGACACTTGCTATCATCCATGGACTGTTGGTGAAGAGTGGAAGTAGGGTGTTTGCCCTTCCCATTGGAGATGTCCTGGAGATCATCAAGATCGATCATGGAGAGATTCACAGGGGCCGTAACAACATCCTGTTCCATCTGCGGGACGAGGTCCTGCCGCTCTATTCGTTGAGTGGACTGCTCGGGTATGAGGAGATGACACTGAAAAAGACGTATTTTGCCATGATCGTAAGTTGCAGGGGAAACAAGATAGGTCTCATTGTTGACAGCCTGGTCGGCGAGCGGGAAGTCGTTATCAAAAACCTGAAGGGAGCTTTTCTCGATGTCGAGGGGATTGCTGGAGCATCGATCATGGGTGACGGTACCGTTGTGCTGATAGTCGATATCCAGGAGCTCATGAAAATGAAGCTTCACGGACCTGGTATGTGCGGGATTCAACCGCACCGGTTCACCGAAGAGGTGATGGAGTGTGACGCTCACCGATAAAATAGACAAACTGGGCGCGTGCTATGTGGGAATAGGGAAGGTGACAATTGCCCGGTCACCGGTGAGACTGACCACGGTGCTTGGTTCGTGCGTGGCTCTCACCCTGTACTGTCCCGGGGAGCAGGTTGGCGGGATGGCTCACATCCTGCTCTCGGGAGACGGCGGTGGTAACAGTACAAGGTTTTCGGACCCGGCGGTGAAGCAGCTGCTGGGTGAAGTCAGGGGTAAGTCACCCGGGAAAAGCAGGCTTATCGCGAAGGTCATCGGTGGTGCAAGAAGTTTTTTCTCGGACGATGGCGCCATGATCAGGAACATCGGAAGGAACACGGTGCTCGGTGTAGTGAGATACCTCGTGGATGAAGATATAGATATCGAGGGGATGCATATCGGTGGTACGAGCAGCAGGGACGTCATGTTCGACCTCGAGACGGGAGACGTGATCATCAGGGTCAAGAAGGTCAACAATATGAAGGATGTACTTGTCGTCGTGTGATCCGGTGTATTGCAAGGATGTAAGGATCGGAATATGAGCATCAGGGTTCTGTGTGCAGATGATTCCAGGCACATTTTGAATATACTCGGCCGGCTTCTGTCGTCCGATCCCGGGATCGAGATTGCCGGTCAGGTCCGGACCGGTGAGGAAGCGGTTCACAGCGCGCGTTTGCTGAAACCCGATGTCATTACTCTCGATTTGAAGATGCCCGGCATGGGTGGGCTCGAGGCGCTGAAAAGGATCAGGGCGTTAACAGGCATACCGGTCATAGTGGTGAGCTCATTTACACAGCCCGGGGCCAGAACGGCTCTCAAGGCCCTCGAGGAAGGAGCGTTCGATTTCATTTCCAAACCTGCAAGCGGAAGGTCGGAGGGTCTGTTCGAAATGCGGGATTCGATGATATTATTGATCAAGGCAGCGTACGAGTCTTCGAAGAATGCGGGTATGTTACTTCCAGGACCTGTCCGCACCGGAACGGTGAAAACGCACGCTGAAAGGCGACGGACGGAACGTTTCCCTTCGCCGAGGCCGGTCGTCGAGGGTGCGTGGAGACTCTCCGATGATGAGGTGTCCTGCTTCGGCGCCGTGTGTATCGGATGCTCCGCGGGCGGTCCTTTTGCCCTTGCCAAGATTCTGCCGCTGCTCCCTCCGTCGTTCCCGTGGCCGGTGTTCATCGTACAGCACATGCCGTCGTTTTTCACCTCGTTCTTCGCGGAAAAGCTCAATGCGCGGAGTTCGCTGAAGGTGTGCGAGGCGCGGGACAGGGAGCGCGTGCACCGCGGCAGCGTGTACCTGGCTCCCGGTGACTGCCACATGAAGGTGCGAAAGATCGGCAATATACTGAAGATTGCTCTCGACGCCGAATCACCTTCGGTCGTCAGTACCCGCCCCTCGGTGGACGTCATGTTCCACTCGGTTGCCGAGAGCCTCAAGGAAAAATCGGTGGGCATCCTTCTTTCCGGTATGGGAAATGATGGTGTCGACGGCATGCTCCATATGAAGGAGGTTGGCGCCGTGACAATCGTGCAGGACCGGGACTCGTCGCTCATCTATGGTATGCCGGGAAAGGCGCTGGATGCCGGTGCAGCCAGGCATGTCGTCGGGTTGAAGGACATCCCGCAGTTCATCTACGATACCGTCCGGATGAAAGCAAGAAAGCGGAAAAAACCGGTCAATGCATCGAGTCTCATATCACCGAAATTCGGATAATATCGGTTGTAACTCCAGCACTTATCGTTTACAATTTCCCCGGTTTCATTTTACGTACAAGGCAAGTGTAGCGCCCCAGGTGTGACTCGATGTCAGTCTACTGGTTTATTTTTATTTCATTCCTGAAGGTGGGGCTGTTCGGATACGGGGGCGGTCCCGCGCTGATCCCTCTTATCGAGAAAGAGGTAGTGGACCATTACAGCTGGCTCACGGCCGAGGAGTTCATCGATACACTCGCGATGGCAAATACGCTTCCCGGGCCCATATCAACGAAACTCGCGGTATGCATAGGGCTGCAGGTCGGCGGGCCATTCGGGGCTGCCACGGCGATATTCGCGCTCCTGCTGCCGTCGACGGTTCTGATACTGGTGCTTTTCATGCTCTACAACCGGTACCGCAGGGTGCCGTCCGTCCAGGGGATTATCCGGGGTGTCCGCCCCGTTGTAATAGCGCTTTTGATGGTGATAGTGGCGAATCTCGCCCCGAAGTCCGTCGTATCGTGGGATACCTTCACCATCGCCCTGTGTGCCTTCCTGGCGGTATTTTATTTCAAGGTCCATCCAATCTACACGATAACCATGGCCGCTGCCCTGGGATTCTGGTTTTACCGTTGACGCCCGTTTCACTCTGAACCGGTTCGAGGTGACAGCAGATGGATTTTAAGGAGAGGGGTTACTTTGAGGATCCGTACAGGACCGAGTTCTCCGCGCAGGTCAAAGAGGTGAATCGGGATAAGGACGGTTCGTTCAGCGTTTACCTCGATAGAACATTTTTCTACCCGGTCTCCGGCGGTCAGCCGGACGATGGTGGAACAATGGGGGGGAAACTCGTGCTCGAGGTGAGCGAGGATGATCGGGGTGTGCGGCACCGTCTCGACGGAGAGGTGCGCAGCGGGGAAACGGTGAAATGCCGTATCGACTGGAAGCGGAGATTCGACCACATGCAGCAGCATACCGGTCAGCACCTGCTCTCATGTGTGTTCCTCGAGTTCTGCAATGCGCCGACCATCGGGTTTCATCTCGGCGAGCGGGAGTGCACGATCGATATCAAAGGGGATATTCCGCGGCCGGAGACGGCACAACGGATCGAGTCGCGGGTGAACGAAATCGTCTGGGCGGATGTGACTGTACGAGCCACGGTTCTCGGACTGAAGGATTACGATGAGTACCTGTCAGGCAGGGCCGGATCGATGATGGAGGGGATCCGTTCCCGGCTGCCGGAGGGAGTCGACAGGGTGCGGATCGTCGAGATCGGCGAGCTGGACAGCTCGACCTGCTGCGGCACCCACTGCCGCGGAACGGGGGAGATAGGGCTTGTCAAGATACTCGGTTTCGAGCGGGTGAAGGGCAATGCCAGGGTACGTTTTATATGCGGCGTGAGAGCGCTGGACGATTACACGCACAAACATGGGCTCCTGTCCCGGCTGGCCGGCGGATTCAGCACTGACTGGCAGGAGCTCGAACGCGTTATCGATAAGCAGGCGGATGAGAACAGGGCGCTGCGGAAATCGAACGAGGAACTGAAAGCCGAGCTGGCCGGGTCCAGGGCGGTCCGGATAATGGACGAGGCGGAAACAATCGGTAGGTTCAGGCTCATCAGGCGGATATTCGAGGAGGCCTATGCAGGTTCCGTGAGAGGGACCGCGCTGAAGGTGAGGGAGGAGGACGGGGCGATAGTGCTATTCGGCGTTCGGATGCCAAAGCCGGCGCTCATCTTCGCATGCAATCCGGGGGTGTCGCTCGATATGGGGGAGATCCTGAAAGCAAGCGCGGAGGTCATGGGTGCGCGTGGGGGCGGGGGCAGGGATCTCGCGCAGGGTGGTGGCGGTGTGGTGGAGCGGCTCGAGGATGCTCTGGAAGAGGCCGAACGCCGTGTAAGGGAATTGCTGGAATGATCTTCGTACGCGGCAGCGACAACGATAAAAAGCGGCAGCGGATGATCGACGACCAGCTCGTCTCCCGGGGTGTCAAGGACCGGCGGGTCCTCGATGCGATGAGAAGCGTTCCGCGTGAATGTTTCGTCCGGAAGGAGAACCGCAACCTTGCCTATTACGACGGTCCCCTGTCGATCGGCCACGGCCAGACGATTTCCCAGCCATACATCGTAGCCTACATGACGGAACTGCTTGATCTAAAAGAGCACGACAGGGTTCTCGAGATAGGAACCGGCTGTGGATATCAGACAGCCGTCCTGGCAGGGATCGCCCGGGAAGTTTACACCATCGAGATCATCCGTACGCTTTCGGAACAGGCACGTGAAAAGTTGCGGACTCTCGGGTGCGGGAACGTGCGGTTCCGTGTCGGGGACGGAACGGAGGGATGGCCGGAAGCCGCCCCCTTCGATGCGATCATCGTCACCGCTGCGCCGGGCAGGGAGCCGGAAACACTGATCTCCCAGCTGGCCGAAGGCGGCCGCCTTGTGGTGCCGGTGGGAACGTTCGAGCAATACCTGTACAGGATCGTTCGCACCGGAGAGGATACGGCGAGTGAGAAGCTGATCGCTGTCCGTTTCGTGCCCATGACGGGCGAGATCGAGAAAGGGAACGCATGATAGGTCTCATCCATCACGAGCTTTTTGCCAGGCATCTCGAGGGATACAGTCACGTGGAGAGCCCCGGGAGGGTGAAGTCGATCCTCAAGCGGGTCAGGGAGAGCCCCGTGGCGAGCGACGTCACGTTCATCGAAGCGCTGCCTGCGAAACGGGAGTGGATCGAGATGGTACACGACACCGGTTACATCGAGGGCATCCTCTCGCTCGAGATCGATGATGCCGTCGTGCTCGATATGGGTGACACCGTTGCTACGCCTGCCTCGCCGCAGGCAGCGCTTCATGCGGCAGGTGCGGGTGTTCAGGCTGTCCGGCTCGTCAGTGCAGGCGAGGTGTCGGCTGCATTCTGCGCCGTCAGACCCCCCGGCCATCATGCAGGGGAAAACAGGGCGATGGGGTTCTGCATCTTCAACAATGTCGCCATCGCGGCCCGGTACCTTATCCGTGAGGAAGGAATGGACCGTGTCGCCATCGTCGATTGGGACGTCCATCACGGTAACGGCACTGAACTGACCTTTCTCGAGGACGATCATGTACTGTACGTGAGCCTTCACCAGTATCCTCACTACCCGGGGACCGGCCATGCGAACGTGGTGGGTAAAAACGGTGGGGTGGGATATACCCTGAACATACCAATGGGCATCGGTGGGGGTGACCGCGATTATTTCATGGCCTTCGAGAAGAGGGTTATTCCCGCTCTGGATGAATTCAAACCGGAGTTCATCCTGATATCGGCAGGTTTCGACGCGCATGGTGACGATCCGCTGTCCGGAATGCTGCTCACAAGCGGGGGATTCGGGACGATGACCCGGCTCCTGAAGGAAGTGGCCGAATTGCACTGCGGCGGGAAGATCGTTTCGCTGCTCGAAGGCGGGTACGACCTCGAAGCGCTTGCCGGGTCGGTGGAGTGCCACCTCCGTGCCCTTATCGGCTGACGCTTGGAGAAGGCGGAGCGGCGATTACAACCCGAGAAACAACTGGTTCTCCTCCGAGCGGCTCTCGTTGATCGACGTGACGCGGATCGCGGGGATATCGACGACGGGACACTTGTTCTCGCAGATGCCGCACCCGATACACAGCTCGGGGTCGACGACAGGTTTCTTCAGTATGAACGGCTCGCCATTCTCGTCGGCGGCCTCTTCCTCCACGAACGTGATGGCCTTCTCCGGCGTGGGGCAGTGCTCCTCGCATACGATGCAGTTCCTGCCGAGCGCGTACGGGATGCACCGGTTCTTGTCGAACAAGGCGAGGCCGATGCGGATTTCCTGTTTTTCCTCGACGGAGATTCTTCTGATCGCTCCCGTCGGACATACCTGCGAGCACAGGTTGCAGTTGTACTCGCAGTACCCGAGCACCGGCACAAGAACAGGTGTCCACATGCCCTCGAGTCCTGCCTCGGCGAACGTGGGCTGCAGGCCGTTTGTCAGGCAGACCTTCATGCACTCGCCGCACTTGACGCACGTCTTGACGAATCGTTCCTCCGGCAATGCGCCGGGAGGGCGGATAAGCTTCGGGTTGGGTCTTTTCCGGTGTGCGCCGATCGTGACGGCCGGAACGGCTGCAAGCGCGCCGAGGCCGCTCGCCAGCAGCCACCTTCTCCCGAGATCGACGTTGCCGGCGCCGGTGCGCCTCGTCGTTGCATGAATCACGATTGCACCGGCGGGGCAAACCTCCCTGCAGTTGTAGCAGAGGAGGCATTCCCTGCTTGCCCATTGGCCGGGAGGGAACGGTGTCGCATCCCCCTGGCAGACGAGGTTGCAACGCCGGCACGCAATGCATTTCTGCTCGCTCACGTCCACCCGCGCGGCAGGCTGTTTTCCGCCGATCAGGCCGAGGAGCGCCCCGAGCGGGCAGAGATACCTGCACCAGAACCTCGGTGCGAGCAGATTCAGACCGAGGATAGCGGTAAATATCAGTGATACAAGGATCGCCTGCCTGAACACGGGCTGTTCGAATGAGAGAATCGTCCCGGTCATCGCACTGTAAAGGGAATCGAAAGCAGGGGAGATGCCGGGGATCTTCAGATCGTAGATGGCCTCGAAGAACGTCCCTGCCGCCTTGTTGATCGCCGGGTTGTACCCGATCGTCAGCGATCGTATCGTGAGTGAAATGGGGTCGAGAAATCCGGCGGCGTTCCACCCGAAGAGGGCGGCAACGAGCACGAAGGTGAGGATGTAATACTTCAGCGGCCGCAGTTTCGGGTACCGTCCCTCCTCTGGCAGCGGCAGTGCGCCGCGCATGCGAAAGAAGCCGACGAACGTGTTCAGCGAGCCGAGCGGGCACACCCAGCCGCAGAAGAAACGTCCCAGGAAGACCGTGAGGATAACCGTGACAAGAGCGAACAGGAAGGTGGCTCTTACCGCATGGGCTGCGAGGAACGAGCTCAGCGCCACCAGCGGGTCGAAATCGAGGAAGAGGCTGACGGGAAGACCCAGTTCGTTGCTTCCCTTGTATTCCGTCTGTATTAACAGGATGACGAACAGAACGAAGAAGAGGATCTGGGACGTTCTGCGCAGGTTCTTCATATCCCGTTACTCGAGGTTGACCTTTAAATATCCTTCAGTTCTGAAGTCGCTCGTGCCGAGCCCCCGATTCTCCGCGATCGCGAGGTGGGGAAAATCGGCCGGGTCCGTGCTCGCCAACCTGTCTCCGAACAGTGATATGCCGAACGCATCGATCCTCACCGGGTCGATCGAGGCGGCCACGGTGTCGAGCTTGATGATATCCTTCGCCGAACCGCCCTGCGGGCCGTTTGCCGTAAGGATTCTGACAGCATCGAGTATATGGAGGGCCGGTTTGAAGTACGCGGTGAGATCGACGATACTTTCGGGGAGTTTCTGGTGAAGGCGGTTCCTCGCTCCACCGATCAGCCCCATCAGGTTCTTCATCGACAGCGTGACCAGTGAGAGGCTGTGGTGCTTGGCAACCGGTACATTGATGATCTTGTCCGTCTCG
>DAOVFR010000224.1 GCA_030672805.1 Candidatus Krumholzibacteriota bacterium | reverse complement strand
GTCTGTGGGTCGTCGAGAGTTCCCGGCACCCAGGCCCCCTTCCCTTTCTCCTCGTACTTGAAAAAAGATGGAATGCCCCGGGAGCCTTCTCTCACCGCCTTGACCGTTCTATCGAGAGCGGAAAGGAAGTGTGAGTGCTGTATCGTGACAATCCAGCCCTTCATAGATTCGACGGCATTGTTCGACACCAGAAGAAAACGATCGTCGTTGGAACCGGTGATGCACGAAACCATCCTTTCCGCACCGGGAGGAAGAACAACGAGCCTTGACGAATTCAGGTTGAAATGTACGATCCTTCCGTTCAGACCATCTGCCGCATGGAGCAATCTTCTCGCTGTTTCCTCCTGCTTGTACACGTGCCTCATCGCTTCCGAACCCTCCAGCAATGAAGCAAGCGTACGATGCCGCTTATCGGAAACGAGCATGCGAGAGAGCTCCTTGCCAAGGTGACCGGGAACCTGGAGAACCTCCCCGAGTTCCTTGACGATGGTATGAAAGGACATCGTCTCCTGGCTCACCTGGAAATTCAGCGAGTGGCCGGGAAGAAGATCCCGGATGAGGCGGATGATCCTCTCTTTGAATCCCTTCGATTTTATCAGCTCGACAGGCGGCGGAACGCCGTCGCCCGATGGGGAGAATGACCTGAATACCATGCCATGTTCGACCGGATTCAATGGAATGATGCCGAGAAGGTATGCAACGAAGCTTTCAAGAAGATCCCCTCCCATGACCTCCACCCATATATCCTGGGAGACGGCGGCCTTGAACAGGTTTCTCAGAAAAAGCAGGAACGGGAACATCCCTTCCCGTCCGGCGCACTCGAACTCTCGATCCATCAGTCGCTGCAGCCGGTCTATCTCGCCGGCCGGCTTGTTGTGGTTCTCCAGAATGAACCGCCTCCTGCACATTTCCCGCAGGGTATCGCCCGGATTCGAAATGTCTGAGAAACGGAGCCTTCCGGCATGTTTCAACGTGACACTGCAACGCCCGGCTATTTCCGAGCTCCGTTCCATCGCGTCCTTCATCGTGTAGAAATAGGGCTCGAGTTCCCTGTCACGCTTCAGGTAGTGCTCGTACTGGGGATTCTCGCGTGGAATGTATGGTCTCTTCCCGGATAGCGACCGCAGAAGATCATACGTTTCTCCCTGCTCCCGCGAAAGGTAGCGGTCGTTGTTGGTCACAACGAGCGGTATTCCACGGCGCTTCGAGAGAAGCGCAAGATGTTCAATAACAAGCTGATCTTCCGGCTGATTGTGGCAGCTGATCTCTATAAACACGTTCTGTACGCCGAAAATCTCTACGAGTCGATCGACGACGTCTCTCTCACGGCCGAGGTTTCCATGGAGAATGGCCTGGCTTGCCTCGCCCTTCCGGCAGCCCGATAGAATGATCAGTCCCTCGCTGTGTGTCGAAAGCTCGTCCGCCGTCACGTAATGCCCGTCATCTTTCGTATGATGGGCACTTACAAGAGACACCAGGTTCTGATACCCACGGTCATTTTCCGCAAGTACCGTCAGGTGATACGTACCCTTTTCCCCGACAAGCGATGAGTGCCGAAGTTCGGATCCCATTACCGGGTTGATCCCCGCTTCCATGGCAAGTTGGTAAAACTCGTGGTGGCCGAACGTGTTGTAATGGTCGGTGAGCGCAATCGAGGTAAAGTTGTAGAAACAAGCTCGTGATACTATCTCGGGTATCGTGAGAAAACCCTCGTAGGGACTATGTATACTGTGTACATGTAGAGGAACGTACGTCATACGGGGCTGGACCTCTATCAAAGTGACCTGATATATCATACTATACAAATGTATAGCTATCAAGATAATTTATATAAAATAAATTGAAAGCCTTGATCACTCCGGGTAACATAATGATCCACAGACAGATTCCATACGACAACATATCGAAAAACGAACAGGGGAATGAACATGAAGGGAACTACCGAACAAAACGGGGCTGGAAAGCTGGATAATGAGATCAAACGCCTTCAGGCCGCCGTTGAAGAGCTCTCGATCCTGAATGATATCTCTACCGCCATAAGCTCCACGATGTCACTGGAGCAAATCATCGAACTCATCGTACGCAAATGCATCAAGCACCTCCGGGTCCAGCAGTGCACCGTTACCCTGCTGGAACCGGAAGATAATGAAGGTCCGTTCCGCACAATGATTCGAGAAGCCGACACATCGAAAGAGGTCATCCCCTATCACCTCGATACTCACCTTGCAGGATGGATGATCAAGAACCAGAAGCCGCTCCTCATCAACAATTTCATCCAACATGAAGAGTTTAAAAATCTCTACAGCGACGATTTTCCGGTAAAATCGCTTCTCAGCGCTCCACTCTGCATGAAGGGCCTCATTATCGGCTCGATCAACGTCTTCAATAAGAAAACCGAGGTCGGATTCAAAGAGAGCGATAAACGCCTTCTCAGCATCATTGCGTCCCAGTCCGCCCAGGTCATCGAGAACGCGAGATTGTACCGCGAGGAGCAGGCACTCCGGACAATGCAGGAGGAGATGCGCCTCGCTTACAGGATACAGATGGATCTCCTGCCGAAGGAACCGCCGGAAATTCAAGGGTACGATATATCCGGCAAGAGTATCCCCGCGAAATCAGTCGGAGGAGATTACTTCGACTTTATACCGATCGATGACGAACATCTTGCGTTTTGCCTTGGAGACATCTCCGGCAAGGGGATGCCCGCAGCCCTGCTTATGTCGAACCTGCAAGCGACACTGCGCGGCCAGACGGGACAGAACCTCTCACCGAAGGAGTGTCTGAACAAGTCAAACTCGCTGCTCTTCAAGAGCACCGATGATGCCAGGTTCGCCACGCTTTTCTATGGTATTCTCGACAACCATCGGCATGAATTCTCGTATGCAAACGCGGGACACAACTACCCGTTCCTGATCAGGACGGGCAAAGCATACAACCGTCTGGAACTCGGCGGTCTCGTCCTGGGCGCTATCGAGGAATTTTCGTACAATGAAGACCGTGCCGCGCTGGAGCCCGGCGACATGCTCCTGATTTTCTCCGACGGCGTTTCCGAGGCATTGAATAAAAATGGCGACGAATTCGGAGAAGAGATCATCGCCGAGATCGTTCAGGCCAATATCGACAAGTCTTCAGCCGGGATCATCGATGCGATCATCGGTGCAGTGCATCACCATACGGAGGGCATGTCCCAGGCCGACGACATCACGCTCGTCGCAATAAAGAGAATTAATTGAATGATCGGCGGGCGATTACTCTGTCCGAACGAAATCAACGTCCAGGCTTGATGTCGGCTGCTGGATGATATTCCCTCCTACCACAGGTTCAGGAAATCGTAAAATTCGTCCCTCAATGAATCGATCTCGAGATAGCCGAGATTTATAATTTCCCCGGCATTGTCGAAATCGAATGACCTGTACCACCCCACACGGGGTTCTATGATGAAGTGCGGTCCCGCCTCGAGGCGTTTCACGGCGAAAATCTTCGACGAGAGTATCGAGATGCTGTCCGCCACAACGTCGTATAACATTCGAGGTCTCGATGTCCCGGAATCATGCTTGCCGGGCAGCGGCAATTTGTCGTAGAGGTCTGCGACGCGCTTCGGCGCCTTTTCTAGGCCGGTTTTTACCCAGTCGTCCAGCTTCGCAACGAAAGACCGATGTTCTTCACCGTGCGAAACCCGCTTCATGTACAGCGGTCTGCATACGTTCACACCGATCACCATGTCGGCTCCGAGATCGCAAGCGACGTCGAGTGGAACGGGGTTTACCAGCTCGCCGTCAAGGAGAAGCCGGTCCTCGTACCTGACGGGAGGAAAAACACCAGCTATGGCGCTCGATGCACTGATAGCGGAAACGAGGTCACCCTCGTGGAAGACGATCTCCTCGCCGGAATCGATATCGGTCGACACACAGGCGAACGGTATATCGAGATCCTTGATCGTCCTGTCTCCGAGTTGCTCACGGAGGAATTCCTCGATCCGTTTCCACTCGAAGATGCTGCTTCCCCCGAACGAAAATCTCAGGTACCTGACCAGATCGGTCCATTTTATAGAAAGCGCTATCTCCTCCATCTGTTCCGGTGTATAACCCGCTGCAGCCAAAGCGCCGATGATCGATCCGATCGATGTTCCCGCAATGCAGGAGATCTCGACATCCTGTTCACGCAGCCAGCGTAAGACTCCTATGTGACTCAGGCCCCT
>DAOVFR010000269.1 GCA_030672805.1 Candidatus Krumholzibacteriota bacterium | reverse complement strand
ACCCGATCGTCCAGATATTCGGCGTCTCGCTGCGCCCCTCCGATCAGCTCTACTCGACGTCGCTCGACATCATTCCTGAGAACGCCACACTCGCCGCGTACCGTGTCGTGCTGTTCGAGAAGGATTTCCTGACGTGGCTGCGGAACAGCGTCGTTGTCGCACTGGCCGTCTCGATCTTCGGTGTCTCTCTTGCATCGACCTCCGGGTACATCTTTTCGCGGTTCCGTTTCCGCGGCAAGGGGGCGGGTCTCGTCGTGATCCTTCTCACACAGATGTTTCCCGCGACGATGCTTCTCCTGCCGCTCTACGTCATCATGAAACGGTTCGGCCTGGTCGATACACTTTTCGGCATCATCATCGCATACACGGCGACGGCGCTGCCATTCTGTATATGGACGATGAAGGGTTACTACGACACGATTCCGCGCGATCTCGAGGAGGCTGCCGTGATCGACGGTACGACGCAGGCCGGGGCGTTCCTCCGCGTGACACTGCCGCTGTCGGCGCCGGCTCTCACGATCACGGCGCTTTTCAGCTTCATGGCGGGCTGGTCGGAGTTCATGGTTGCGCGGGTGATTATCAACAGGCAGGGTCTATACACGCTTCCGCTCGGTCTCGAGAGCCTGAGCAGCACGTTTCAGACCGAGTGGGCCAATTACGCGGCGGGCAGCATCATCGTATGCATTCCGGTCGTCGCACTCTTCCTGCTGCTCAGCAAGTTCCTTATCTCCGGTCTCACGCTCGGAGGCGTCAAGGGATAATCCCCGGATCAAGAGGAGGGAAGCGCAATGCCCGTTTCCCGCTCGAACAGGTGTAGCCTGGCGAGGTCGATATATGCCTCGACGTTGCCGCCCGGTTCACCCTTCCGGTCGCCCGGCTCGCGCGCCACGATCGATTGTCCCCCGATCTTCAGGTGAAAGATGATCTCGTTGCCGAGCGGCTCGGTTACCTCGATAACGGCGTTCACGCCGTGACAGGAATTCTTCGCTCCTTCAGGCGGGGCGATGTAGATGTCCTCCGGTCTGGCGCCGATCGTCAACGAAGTGCCGGTATGGTCGTTCACCGCCGCCATGAAGCGCTCCGGCACGGGGAAGGATGTGAAACCCGTTTTCAGCATTTCGCCGTTCTCCGGGGAGAGCTCCGCTTCGATGAAGTTCATCGCCGGCGATCCGAGGAATGCGCCGACGAACCGCACGGCAGGGCGGTTGTAGAGCTCGAGTGGCGTTCCGACCTGGAGTATCCTTCCCTCGTTCATGACGGCGAGCCTGTCGCCGAGAGTCATTGCCTCGACCTGGTCGTGTGTGACATAGATCATTGTCGTCTTGATATCCAGGTTGAGTTTGCGTATCTCGATGCGCATCTGCACGCGCATCTTGGCGTCCAGGTTCGAGAGCGGTTCGTCGAAGAGAAAAACGCTGGGTTTCCTCACGATCGAGCGCCCCAGGGCGACACGCTGGCGCTGACCGCCCGATAGCGCTTTAGGCTTTCGTTTGAGAAGGTGTCCGATACCGAGAAGCTCCGCCGTCTCCACGACACGTGTTTTTATCTCGTCTTTCGAGTACTTCCTGAGCTTGAGTCCGAATGCCATGTTGTCGTAGACCGACATGTGTGGGTAGAGCGCGTAATTCTGGAAGACCATCGCGATGTTCCGGTCCTTCGGGGGAAGATCTTTTACGATCTTACCATCGAAGAGGATCTCCCCGGAGGTGGCCTCCTCGAGACCCGCAACCATTCTGAGCACCGTTGACTTGCCGCAGCCGCTCGGACCGACGAGGACGAGAAGTTCCCTGTCCTCGATCGTCAGGTTGATATCCGTCGCCGCGAGAACGTTGCCGTCGTAGACCTTCTCGACATTTATGAATTTTACCTGTGCCATTGTTTTTCTCCGTGCCAGAGAACTCTAGAAGAGAAACGGTGTCGAGTCAAGGAACAATGAGGGTGCAGCGTAATCACGATAAGCTGTAAGAGAGTGGGACATTTACGAATGCAAGCAATGATTCATGTTCATGTCGCCACAATCGGTGGGCGCTCCCCGCGGGTCTACAACGCGGGATCTCACCGTGAGTCCTCACAGCAGGTCCTGCCGCCGGTCAATCCCATCGTGCTCGCTTCCGGCTGCGCGCTGTTGAGGCGTCAGCGCTGATCCGTGCTTCCCGTTCACCATCACCGCGAACGTCCTCGCATCTGTCCTAGAGGCCGGGTCGCCTGTCCCCGCACCTGTCCTAGCGCCCGGCTTCGCACCAGCCCGCGCTCATCCCAGCGCCTGTCCTCTCGCCCGCCCGCATGCTTTGAGAACCCCACTTTGCGCCATCCGCGGTGTTGGTTTTTTACGGATCAAGTCTATCTCTACCCACGATCTCCTTCATTGATTTTACGTATTACGTCCATGGCTTATTCCATTTCAAGCTCCACCTGCCCCGGTTCTTGAATTCCCGGGGTTCCGGGAAAAAATAATCACCTTTTTTATTCTTTTTTCGTTTTTTCCTTGACACGTTTTTCGGGATCTTTTTCGGGAACTTTCTGTTATTACATATACTTAGCTCTTAGACGCGCTCTCGTCGCGTCTGGGAGCATCTCTCGCTTTTTTTGACCTTTTTCCCGCCTTTTCTTTCAAACGCGCTTTCCTGGCCGTTTATGGAGCCCTCAAAATCACATGGTATAATATTCAAGATGTTGATCTCCTTCGGCGTCGTGAACAGCGGCCCTGCCGCCATCTCGAGGCGGCGGCCGTGTCGCAGGTACAACCATTCAACGGGAGGTGCTGTGATGATGAAGCCAGAAAGATTAGATTCTCTATCGGGGATCTCCGACAACGAGCTGATTAGCAGGATCGAGAAACTCTCTGATAAAGAAAGAGACACGATGCTGCGCGGTCTTCTTCACCTCGCTGAAATTGACAGGCGGCGACTGTACCTCTCCCTGGGATACAGATCACTCTTCGATTTCTGTATACGCCGTCTCAAGTACTCTGAATCCTCGGCAGGCAGAAGAATACGAACCGCACGGTGCATCGTAAAGTTCCCCGAAGTATTCGATATGCTGTCCCGGGCGGAAGTGAATCTCAGCACCGTATCGCTCGTATCGGAGATACTTACCACGGAGAACAAAGAGAGCATCCTCACGGAGATAAGGAACAAGTCAGCCAGGAACGTGAAGATGATCGTATCGAGGCATCGTCCGGAGCTGTGTATCACGGACCATGTACGTCCTGTGTATATCAGAAAAGATATTCCAGTTCCAGATTCGGGAAATGGTG
>DAOVFR010000095.1 GCA_030672805.1 Candidatus Krumholzibacteriota bacterium | reverse complement strand
GCATATCGAGGGCGAACAGGCTCAGGGATGCGGCAGCGAGAACGATCAGCGCAAGCCTCTTCGAGGGGTAATTCACATTGAGAAGGAGGACGATTACAAGGCCGGATGACGAATGGTACAGCGTCCGGAAATGGTTCACCTTTCCGGTTGATGCTTTTGTAAAGAATTCCAGCATGGATACATCCTACCTTGAACCATTATGAAATGGTATAATTTTGTATCCGGGCAAGATCGCCCCGGTTGCAACTGAAACCGGTTTGGCCGGGAGGGTTCGCCGATGACAAAGCGACCGGCAATCGCCAGTGGATTCTTTATCATCATCCTGGCAACGGGAATCATCGCTTCCGGTTTCTCCCATGCAGCAGCTTCAGGTCCGGCTCGGGGCGGTGCGCCGTTGCACGGCCGGACCGTCCCCGGCGGCGTTCCCGTCACGGCACTCCTGTGGACGTTCGACGCGGGAGTATGACTCGCGTCGATACCCGAGGTCTCGGGTGACACCCTCTATGTCGGCTCCTGCAACTCGATGTTCTACGCTCTCGATGCGCGGAGCGGCAAGATCATGTGGAGCTACGACATCAGCCGGGACGGCAACCAGAAAAGCTTCCACGGCAGGATGTTCATCAGCGACAGCCTCGTCATAATCGGCACCGACGTCCCTGCGGGACACGTCTACGCCTTCGAGAGATTCACCGGACGCGTGCGCTGGAAATATGACGCCGGCCCCGGTGTGCACGGCGATATACGTTGCTCCGGCGAGAGGGTCTACGCTCTGACCAGTGAAGACAGGCTCGTCTGCTTCGACAGGGAAAGCGGAGAGGTCCAGTGGGAATATCAGAGTGAAAGCGGCGGAGGCAGATGGAACGACAGCTCGCCCGAGCTGTCCGGTGACCGTGTTTTCTTCAGGGGCATCGATTCCTTCATATACACGCTCGACGCCCGAACCGGCGGGCTTATCTGGAAGCGGGAGATTGCCGGTAATATCCGTACGTCGGTGAGCTTCCGGAAAGGCGGAGTGTATGCAGGGTCCAGTTCGGATGGTATTGTCCGGCTCGACGGCGAAACAGGCGACCTCGAAGCATCGCTGCCGCTCGAATCGAGCCCGTACGGCACCCTCACCTTTGCCGGCGGCACGCTGCTCTTTTTTACCGGCGAAAGGGGACTGGGCCGCGCCCTCGTTGCTGCCGAACCGGGCCTGGGCAGGATTACATGGATGCGGGAGGCCCCGGAAGGCTCGACATGGACGACCTATCGCCCGCACATCTGGGACGGAACCGCGGTCGTCGGGAACAGCAAAGGCGTTATCACAGCCTTCAGACTCTCGGACGGCGCCGAGTTGTGGTCTTTCCATGTCACCGGCACGCTGAAGACGATCGGCCGATCTCACGATACACTTTTCATCGGCGTCCTGGAGGGTTCTCTCTTTGCATACCGCATCGGAGGCGAGCGCTGAAATATCGACTATTCGGATGGCCCCGCGGTGAATACCCCCTGGATTTCCGTGGAAAATCCTCAATCGGTGGGCCCCCGCCGCGGGTGGCACCGGGCAGGAGCCCCACCGCGGGTGGCACCGGGTGGGGCCCCTGCGCACGCTACTTCAACGGCGCATGGACGAGCCGTATATCATCTATCCAGACCGTGCCGCCGCCCTCGATCACGAGGTTGAGCTTCACGTTGTCCGGGTTCTGCCCCTTCTGGAGGAAGAAGGGGGTCTCCTCCGTCGTCCAGCCGACGGTGCCGGTTACGGGACTGGCAAGATCCCTCGAGAAGGCCTCCCCGGCGCCGTCGATGTGACACCACATCTCGAGATAGGCCTGGCCCTTCACGTTCTCCGTCCGGACCTTCGCCCGGTACATGAGGCGCGCATTCTCGACGTCGATATCGCCCGTCTCGAACAGCCTGATCACTGTCTGGCCGCTCGATGCCGAAACGATCTTGAGCGAGCCATTCCCGTCGCTCGAGATCACGCTGTCGATCTCGACACCCGACATGGTGATGAGACCATCCATCGAATCGAGAGGGTAGTGCTTGAGCTCTGTCGTCTCGACCGCTTTCTTCGAACAACCCGCCGCGAGGAATGCGACGGCCAGAAGCAGGGCCGCAGCAAAACGGAGACACTTCATGGCAGCTCCTTTCATTCTGTTTCTCTTCGTATGCCCCGCGGTCCCGATGCCGGCGGCAGCATACCTGCGATAATTATACAGCAAGGGCCGCACCACGGACGGCGGGCTGCTGCCCGCCCGCCGCTCTACCCTTCCCCCCATATCTTCTCGAGATGCCCCTCCGGGGGCGTCCACTTCCTCAGGCTGAGAAGAACGATCACGACGAGTGACACTGCCGAGCCAGAGATGAAACCGTGTATCCCGAACGGATTGCCGGCCCACGTCCAGACAAGCGCCGTCAGGGCGCCGGCAACCATGGAGGCGAACGCGGCGATCCGGCTCGCCCGTTTCCAGTATATCCCGAAGAGGAGCGGCCAGAGGTTCGTCGATGCGATAACCGCCCACGAAAAGCCGGTCAGAACAAGTATCAGCGCCGGCGGCCTCAGCGCTATCGCGAGCGAGATAATGCCGACCGCTGCGCTCACGATCCTGTTTGCATTGATCTCCCGCTTCGCATCGAGCTGTTTTCCCAGCCCGTTCCGGTAGATATCACGAACCAGCGAGCTCGAGACGATGATCAGGATCCCCGCGAACGTCGACATCCCTGCAGCGACGACTCCGGCCAGCAGGATCGCCGCGCCCCACGGCGAGAGCACCAGCCCGGCGAGCTTGGGTATCGCCAGGTCGACGTCCCTGCCCTCGAGCACCGGATCGATCAGGAGCCGCGCCAGCGCTCCGTTCAGGTACGGGATCAGCGCGACCGCCGCGCCGACCGTAACGATCACCGTACCCAGCCTGAACGTCTTGGTATCCTTTATCGAGTAGAAACGGATCAGGAGCTGCGGCATCCCCCACACGCCGAGGCTTACGACC
Organism: Candidatus Krumholzibacteriota bacterium; assembly: GCA_030672805.1. Classification (GTDB taxonomy): domain Bacteria; phylum Krumholzibacteriota; class Krumholzibacteriia; order Krumholzibacteriales; family Krumholzibacteriaceae; genus DAOVFR01. Next base: position 5,574 of record DAOVFR010000095.1, on the reverse strand, counting down.
AGGCTGAAGCTTACCAGTCCCGCCCATCCCCAGACACCGGGCGTATGCACGTATCCGGGATTCATCTCGGCGAGCCGCTGCACACCGGTGCTGAGTCCCCCAACCGCCTGGATCGTCCTGATCGTGAGCAGCAGGAGGCTGAAGATCATCACCCACGCCTGTATGAAACCGGTCCAGACGACCGCGAAGTAGCCGCCGAGCACGACGTAGAAGATGATCACGATTCCCGAGATCAGCACGCCGCCCCAGTACGGCATCCCCATCAGCACCTCGAAAGAGTTCGCCATCCCCTTCACGACGCTGACGTTGTATATGATGAGAAAAAGAAACATGATCGCCGCCGAGAAAATCCCCGCTTCCGGCGAGTTGTACCGCTTCGCGAAGAAGCCCGATATCGTGCTTACACCCATGCGCTCCGAGTACATCCGCACGCGCCGCCCGAGGACGATCCAGCAGAGCGTGCTCCCCACCAGCACGTTGATCGCCCCGATCCAGAGCGTGCCCATCCCAAACTTGTACCCGAACGCCCCGCCGCCGATGATCAACACCGAGCTGTAATAGACCGCGATGAACGAGAGCGCCGTCACCCACGGGCCGATGGTGCGTCCCCCGATCATGAAATCCTCCGCCGTGCGCATCCGCCGTGACGCCCAGAGACCGACGACCACCAGCATGCCGATGTAGAGAATCAGAACGAGAATGCAGGTATGAATCAGACTCACAGCATTCCTTCCTTTGAATGGATCAGGATCACTTTTCCCCGCGTTTCAGATCGGTGACGGCCCAGAGTATCGCAATCACGATGCTCCCTCCGGTCACGATGAACGCCGCGAACGTCAGCCAGGGCATATTGAACGGACCCATGCTTCACCCTCCATGTATCAATACGAGAAAAACAGCTCCCAGCGCAGAAAGTGCGCCGGGTCCCGGTTTAAACTGCCGTAGTAATCGCCCGGATCGAACCGCTCCCAGAGCAGGTGCCCCGACAGGTGCCTGTTGAGTTTCCACTTGAGATTCACGATCGAGAGAATGCCTCTATCCCTGCCGCCTGCAATCGGGCTTCCATTTAGCGGCACCACATAACCCTGAACGCCCCGGGCCGCACGCATCGCGTACAGGCTCATGATAACGGTTACACGTTCGTTCGGCGTCACCGTCACCTTCATGTATGGAGCGATCATGTTCGTCCAGAACGCGATCCCGCCGTCGTGCAACAGCGTGTAGATATAGAGCTCACTCCACTTCGGCCAGCGCCCGTATAGCGGGTCCCATCCCTCGTGGTCGTCCGTGCCGGGGTCGTCGCCCGAGAGGTAGAGCACCCCTGCCGAAACCTTCGGTTTATAACGGTTATCCCGAGCATACGTTCCGTAGAGGTATCCCCCGAAGGCCCGCCGGTCCCTGCCGGCAAACGATTCGCCGAACTGCACCGCCCCCTCGCCGTTAAGACTGAGCCCCTCCCGGGCCGACGCGACGAACCGGGTCCCTATCGTCTGTACATAGCCGTTGACGGCTTCCACGTCATCATTCTCCGCGTACTTGTATATATAGTACGCCTCGAGCTTGACGCGGGAAAAGGAGTTGTCGGTGTAGTACAGGCCCGCTCCCCTCTCGTTCACCTCGATCAGCGGCTTCTCCAGGCTGTTGCCCAGTGGAAGGTACTTTTCCTTGTAGGGGTTGGACAGCGCGTGAAGCTCGACAGCTCTTCTGTCATTCCCTATCCTGACCCTCAAGGCGTTGAAATACCCGGTGCGCGAGCCGTCGAGCGGTCCGCCGTCCATGAAGATGAATCCCTCGCCGTACATGATGTTCTGCCTTCCCGCCGTAACGGTGACGGGCAGGCCGCCGGGATTTGTCACCTTGACATAGAGGTTCTCGATGATGAACTCGTCAATCTCGAAGTCCCTGTCGTTCGGTTTGAACCAGTGCCTGTGCTCGTTGTTCAGGCCGACGAACAGCTCCCATCCCTGCCGCGGTTTCACGCTGAACCAGAGCTGGGATCTCACGCGGAGGAAATTCATGTCGTCCGCCGTCTCGTCTCTCAGGTCGAACGGATTGACCAGGTATGTCTGGCGGACCCGCTCCTTGAAACCCCACTTGAATATCACTTCGCCTGATGCGGAACCGGCAAAGCAGATAAGAATACAGAATAGCGGGATGAAAGCAGCCGCGCAGGCGAGCGGTCGAAGAAACGACCGGCTCCTGTCGTTACCCATACAGTAACGCTCCTTCTCGAAATTGTGCCCAGTGAATTCAAAACAATGCCTGTAAATTCGAAGATTCCACATTTCAAACACTTACACGACTATAGCGTAAGAATGCGGGATGCATCCACCATTTTCTTGACCGTTCTCAAGCCGTGTAACCGCCACGGGGCACGCAATTTATGGCTGTCGTTAAATGCTTTGACATGTTATACTTAATACGAATTTCGACAGCCGGTTGCGGGGTATAACGCTATGTATCCCTTTCGCTAGCCATATAAATCCCGGCAGCCACGGAGCCGGCCGTAACCGGGACAAGGAGGACATTGTGAGAAAGGTTGCCACACTCACCCTGGGAATTCTGTTTCTCTTTTTCATCGCGGCATCCATCAACGCCTCGGAGGAAAAGTTCAACAGCTCACTCAGATTCCTGAAGCAGCACCATGATGACCCGGGCCGCCGGGCATTGATTGCCGGCGCCGGGATAGCCGCCGCAGCGGAGGAAGCGGTCGTTGTGACGGTCAAGTTCGACCACGTGCTCTCACCGGCGGAAATCGATGCGTACGAAAGGCTCGGCGTCTCGTTCTACTATTTCGACGGTGAGATAGCTCGCACCGGTCCGATCTACCCCACACGGATCCCTTGGTCCGTCCTCGATCCGGTGGCGGGAAGAACGGAAGTGGCACGGCTCGACGCGGGCTGGAAGCCTGCTATCTACCCGCTCCTCGACGTCAGCAGGCCGGAGATACAGGCCGACAGCGCCTGGACCTACGATGACCCGCTCGGGTACCCTATCAGCGGCACGGGAATGAGGATCGCCGACTTCGACACCGGTATCGACGTTTTCCACCCGTCTTTTTTCTTCGCCGACGGAGACACGTTCGACTGGATAGACGTGAACAGCTCGAATACATTCTCCCCGGGCATCGATGCGGTGGACCTCAACGGAAACGGCTCGTACGATACCGGCGAGATCCTCGACTTCACGGACGGCTGGATCTATGACCCCGCCCAGGTTTGGGGTCCGGGGTATCCCAGCAACTGTGACCTTGTCTACCAGACGTACTGGGACTGGCTCTACAATGACGCCAATGACAACGGCGAACGTGATTACGGTCCGGCATCGGGCTATACGGAAGGTGACCCGACCTTCGGCGAGCCGTTCTTCATCGCGCTCGACGACGATGAGGACGGAGTGCTCGATATCGGGGAAAAGATCGTTGCCCTCGGCACATCCAAGATCTATGCAACGATGAACGGCGGGGAGGTGGAGCGTCTGCGGGGCGTCGACCTGATAAATTCGGATGACGATTCGAACGGCCACGGCACCGCCGTTTCGGGGGTCCTCGCCGGCGGGACGCCCGGCCGCCACCGGTTCGCCGGCATCGCGCCCGACGCCGAGATCCTGATGGGATACTTCTTCTCCAGTGTGCCGATCTCCGCTCTCGTCCCGTGGGCCCGCTCGAGAGAGGCCGACGCGATGCTGTACGAGTTCGGCGGTTTCGTATTTGACTACCTCGACGGCTCCACGCTCGAGGAAGAGATCATCACGACAGAGAACCGGACGATCATACAGATAACCCCGTCGGGCAACCTGGGACGAGGGAAAAAACACCTTCTCCATACGATCCCGGCCGTCACCACCGAGCCGCTCAACTTCCTCGCAAAGGCGTACTACGGCGACCTCATGACGATCTGGAACACGACGCTGTGGCGAACGGCCGAGAATGACCTCGGCTTCAAGCTCAAGAGCCCGCTCGGCGGCGAGGTAACACTGGAGGGATCCGTCTCCAGCCTGGACGGATACTATATCTGGTTCGACAAGTCAACGAGCTCGAGGGGAACCGTCAAACTGGACCTGTACATCAGCGCGGATATGAATCCGAATGTTCACGGCTCCTGGTACCTCACCGTCTCCAACTATACCTCCGAACCGATAGAGATCATCAGCAACGTCGCGGACGACCGCTCGTCGTGGGCGGACGGGGTCGAGTGGGAATACTACTACTCGGACCAGCGCAACGTAACGTGGCCCGCGACCTGCGACAGCGCGCTGGTGAACGGTTCCTACTCGACGCGCGGGTTCGAGGGATACGGCGGCGTCGGGAGCGGCTCGATACCGCCCGGCGAGATAAGCGCCTTCAGCGGGCGGGGTACACGCGTCGACGGGTGGCCCCTGCTCGACATCTGCTCACCGGGCAACTACGACGTCTACTCCACGAGGACGCACCAGGACGGTGGAGGATACCCGGCCGGCTCGTACAGGCAGTTCAGCGGCACGAGCGCCGCCGGGCCGCACGTGGCCGCCGCCGCCGCGCTCGTCCAGCAGGCGTTCCCCAACGCCACGATGGCGGAGATCGAGTTCCTGCTTACGAGACACGCCGCCGAGGACGCGTTCACCGGCATCGTCTACAACGACACGTGGGGATGGGGAAAGCTGAGGATCCTCGGCGCGATAGGCGTCGCCACGTCCGTCGAGGAGATGGCGGACGGCGCCATTCCACCGCACCTGCTTCTGGACAGCAACTATCCCAACCCGTTCAATCCGACGACCTGGATCCCGTTCTACGTTCCGTCGGACGGGACGGTCAGCCTGTGCGTCTACAACGTAAAGGGAGAGATGGTCAAGGTGCTGAAGGACAAGCGGATGGGAAGGGGCGCGCACAGCGCCCGCTGGAACGGCCGTGACCGGAAGGGACATCCCGTCGCCTCCGGCGTCTACTTCTGCGTCCTGAAACACGGGGGAAAGACCGAGTCGAGAAAACTCGTCCTGTTACGGTAGGCTGTGTCTCTTGTCTCTAAAATCGAGGAGGAATCGCTATCGGATAAACAGCTAAATCTCTCTAATAAATTTAAACAATAAGATGAGGAACTAATCATGTTCAGGAAAATGATCCTGGTAATGATGTGTGCCATCATCTGCATCTTCATGCTCACCGTTACACCATCTTCCATTCGATCACAGTCGGGATATATCGGTCTTTTTACGGACGAATCACGCTCATCATGGTGCGTTCAAGGGACCGGATTCTACTCCTTTGAAATGTGGATCTTTTGTTTGCCCGGTAAGAACGGACAGGTCTGCGCCGAGTTCGCCATCGATTATCCGGAAGACGTAATACAACACACCATAACACAGAACGATGACATCATATCCTTCACAATGGGGGACCTCTCAACGGGAATGTCGGTCTGTTATGAGAATTGTCGGTGGGGGTGGCACTGGAATTTTCATCAGACACTATTCATGACAACAACGAGCAAAACCTTCTGTAAAATAATACCTCACCCCGATGTGGGCGCATACCGGTTCGCGAACTGCACACCCGGATATCCGGTCGAGCCCTGTTATAGATTCACAACGATGTATATC
>DAOVFR010000067.1 GCA_030672805.1 Candidatus Krumholzibacteriota bacterium | reverse complement strand
ATCGCCCAGGCTACGAGATACGTGACGAGGAACGGGATGATGGCGGTAAAGAAGCAGAGGAGTATCATCAGCAGCCGCAGCAGGTTCGGATCGATGTCGAAATGTTTTCCCAGGCCGCCGCAGATTCCGGCAATGACCCTGTTTCCCACTGATCTGTAAAGCTTTTTCATCGTATCGTGTCGCCTTTCTCCGGGCACACTTCAATATTGAAACCGCTCTATCTTTATCATACGGAGCCGGCGGGATTTGGTTTCAAAGCCGGTTCAAGGGGAATCTCGAAAAACAATGGAACATCATGGCGATATCGCGTATACATAATACATTGAGCATTAAACAGGTAACCCGAAAGCCGGAACGGGAGGCAGTCATGAAAACCAGGAAGGTCATTGCAGCACTGGTCCTTGCCGCGCTGCTGTTTCCAGGTTGCGCGAAGAAGCAGGTAAAGCAGTACACGATAGAGCAATTTCTCAATACGACCGCCATCAGGGGGGGGTCGTTTTCGCACGATGACGAGCGCATTCTCTTCTCGAGCGACAGGTCGGGAATTTTCAACGCGTACATGATGCCGGCAGACGGCGGAGAATGGACCCAAATGACGGAATCGGCCGACAACTCGATCTTCACACTGTCGTTTTTCCCCGGGGACGACCGGTTCCTCTACATGAGCGACCGGGGAGGCAACGAGATCTACCATGTCTATCTCCGCAACCTGGATGGCTCGGTAGAGGACCTTACGCCCGAGGAGAACGCCCGCTCGGTCTTCTACGGGTGGACCCACGACAGGAAGAGCTTTCTGCTGGGGTCGAACAAACGCAACCCGAAGTACATGGACGTCTACGAGATGGATCTCGGCTCGCTCGAGCCGAACATGATCTATCTCAATGACGCCGGGTTCGATTTCGGCGGTATCTCGAACGACAAGAGGTACATTGCCCTGTCGAAAACGATCACAACGCATAACAGCGAGATGTACATCTATGACAGGGAGACCGGCGAGGTCAAACACGTGTCGCCCCACGAGGGTGACGTAAGTTACAGCCCGGTCGGTTTCAGTGTCGATTCGGGCAAGATGTACTTTCTCACGGACGGGGGGCGCGAGTTCACGTACCTCAAGGCCTGCGATATAGAGACGGGCAAGATGGAAACGGTCGAGACGGCCGACTGGGACATCAGCTACAGCTACTTCTCATACAACGGAACGTACCGCGTGACCGCCATCAACAACGATGCACGTACGGAGATCAGGGTCTGCGAAACGGCCACGGGAAAGCTGGTGAGGCTCCCGAAGATGCCGGAGGCGGTGATCACCTCGGTCGGCATCTCGAGGAGCGAGAAGTTGATGACGTTCTACGTGAACGGCTCACGCTCACCGAACGATCTCTACGTCTACGATTTCGAGACGGGCAAGTACCGGAAGCTTACCGATTCGATGAATCCCGGGATCGACCAGAACGACCTCGTCGATGCGGAAGTCGTCAGGTACGAATCGTTCGACGGGCTCGAGATCCCGTCCGTATACTACAGCCCGAAGCATGTCGAGAAGGGCGATAATGTGCCGGCGCTCGTCTGGGTGCACGGAGGCCCGGGCGGCCAGGCGCGCGTCGGGTACAGCTCGCTGATACAGTACCTCGTCAACCACGGATACGCGGTTATCCTCGTGAACAACCGGGGCAGTTCCGGCTACGGCAAGACCTTCTTCAAGCTTGACGACATGAAGCACGGCGAGGATGACCTCTACGACTGCATCGAGGCGAAGAAGTTTCTCGCCGAAACAGGTTACATCGACACCGACAAGATCGGGATCATAGGCGGGAGCTACGGCGGGTACATGGTACTCGCCGCGCTGACCTACAGACCTGAGGAATTCGCCGTCGGCGTCGATCTTTTCGGCATCTCGAACTGGCTGAGAACATTGAAGAACATCCCGCCGTGGTGGGAGGCGTTCCGGAAGGCGCTGTACATCGAGATGGGCAATCCAGAAACGGACGAGGAATATCTGCGCAGGATCTCCCCGCTCTTCCATGCGAAGAACATCGTCCGGCCGCTGATGGTGCTGCAGGGGGCGAATGACCCGAGGGTGCTCAAGGCCGAATCGGACGAGATCGTCGAGGCGGCACGGAAGAACAACGCTCCGGTCGAGTATATGGTCTTCGACGACGAGGGACACGGATTCATGAAGAAGGAGAACAGGATCAAGGGATACAGGGCTATTCTGGAATTCCTGGACGAGCACCTTAAAGGGCGGAGCAAGGCCGAGGTATGAAAGGCGGGGCCGGTGTAACATGAACGAATGGAACGAACGGGAGCTTTTCAACAGGTTCGGCGATGCGTCCCGGAGGCTGAGGGGCGAGATTGCCCGCGTGATCGTCGGCCAGGACAAGGTGATCGAAGAGCTGCTCATCGCGCTCTTCGCGGGGGGGCACTGCCTGCTTGTAGGGGTGCCGGGTCTCGCGAAGACGCTTCTCGTCTCGACCGTCGCGCACTGCCTCAGTCTCAGGTTCTCCCGTATCCAGTTCACGCCCGACCTCATGCCGAGCGACATCACGGGAACCGAGATCCTCGAGGATGATGCGTCCTCGGGCCGCCGTGTCTTCCGGTTCATCAAGGGGCCGGTATTCGCCAACATCGTCCTCGCGGACGAGATCAACCGGACGCCGCCAAAGACACAATCGGCCCTGCTGCAGGCGATGCAGGAGTACAATGTCACCGTCGGCGGGAACACAAACGAGCTGGAGCTGCCGTTCTATGTCCTGGCGACACAGAATCCGATCGAGCTCGAGGGCACATATCCGCTTCCCGAGGCGCAACTCGACCGCTTTATGTTCAACATCAGCGTCGGCTACCCGACGGAGGATGAGGAGTTCAAGATCGTCGATACCACGACGTCGACCGACCTCGATACGCCCGAGCGGGTTCTCACCGGCTCCGAGATTGTCGAGATACAGCGGTTGATAAAGAAGGTGCCCGTCTCGGAAGAAGTTCTCCGGTTTGCCGTTGGCCTTGTACGCGCGAGCAGGGATGGAGATTTCCCGCATGTGGGGAAGTACCTTGCGTGGGGTGCGGGCCCCCGCGCCGGGCAGTATCTGATCCTCGGCGCGAAGACGCGGGCTGTCCTGATGGGGCGAACGACACCGGACATTGATGATGTGCGGGCCGTGGCCCTCCCCGTGCTGCGGCACCGCCTGGTGACCAACTTCCATGCCGAGGCGGACGGAGTCACGACCGATGACCTCGTCGAACGGCTGCTCGAGGCGGCCCTCGGCAGGGAGGGCTGACGGTGACGGATGTGTCATGATTCGGGAGCGAGATGACAGCGAGAGAGACGCGGCTGAGCGAATTCCTGCGCCCGGAAGTCGTAAGCCGTCTCGCGAACATGGATCTTCGCGCGAGGCTTATCGTCGAGGGCTTCATTGCGGGGCTGCACAGGAGTCCCTACCACGGATTTTCCGTCGAGTTTGCCGAGTTCCGCCAGTACAATGCGGGTGAATCGGCGAGGAACGTCGACTGGAAAATATACGCGAAGACAGACAGGTACTACGTCAGGGTCTTCGAGGATGAGACCAATCTAAATGCGACGCTGCTCCTCGACCGGAGCGCTTCGATGGATTTCACGAGCGGGGGCGTGACGAAGCTGCGCTACGCCACCCTTCTGTGCGCGGCCCTGAGCTACCTGATGATAAGGCAGCGCGACGCCGTCGGACTCGCGGTGTTCGACGAGAGGGTCGAAACCCTCATACCGCACCGATCCGTCAGGAGGCATCTCCTACACCTTCTCAGGACACTCGATGACCTGACCCCCGGTTCGCGTACCGCGATAAGCCGGGCGCTGCACGAGATGGCTGACCGGATTCGGCGCCGTGGGCTGGTCGTTCTTATAAGCGACCTGATGGACGATCCCGAGTCGATCATGAACGGGCTCAAGCACTTCCGCCACAGGGGCCACGAGATCGTGATCTTCCACATTCTCGACCCGATCGAGCTGTCTCTCGACTACCGCGGCGAAGTGAGGTTTGTCGACAGGGAGACGGGGGAAAAGTTGCGGGCCCAGCCGTGGTTCCTGAAAAAGGATTACGTGCGCAACGTCCATGACTGGATCTCGTGGCTGGAGCTGAGATGCAAGGAAAACGCGATCGATTACAACAAGATCACAACGGAAACCACCTTCGACCAGGCTCTCGTGAATTATCTTAACAAGAGGCGCAGGTTGCGGTAAAGATCCGGGGTTCCCGGGAGTGCGGGCATGAATTTCCTGAACCCACTGTTTCTCCTCTCGCTCCTGGCGGTCGCGGTACCGCTCCTCATCCATATATTCAGCCGGAGGCGCGTGCCCGAGGTGCCGTTCAGCACGCTCCGTTTTCTCAGGCGTTCGGACAGGCGGAGCATGAAGCGCGTGAACCTTCGCAGGCTGCTCCTGCTTCTGCTGAGGATGCTCGGTGTCATGCTCGTGGCTTTGGCCTTTGCCAGGCCCGTGATGCGCGGCGGCCTGGCGGCCCTCTTCCCGGTAGCGGGTTCGAAAGCGGTATGCATACTTCTCGACAGAAGTTACAGCATGAGAGTCGAGGCCGACGAGGGGCAGGTCTTCTCGCAGGCGGCGGTCCGGGTGAGACAGGTCGTGGATCATCTCGGGAAGCAGGACGAGGTTGCCCTTCTCCTGTTCGACGAATCGCAGGAAACGCTGTACGGGAGCGAAAGGTTCGACAGGGATGTTCTGCTCGGCTCGCTCGGAGAGATCGTACCGTCATGGCGGGGGACGGACCTGCGGGAGGCCGTGTCGGCGGGAAGGGCGTTCCTGCGGAAGAGCCGCCACGAGACGAAAGAGCTTTTCATCATCTCGGATTTCCAGCGATCGGGGATCGGGAGGCGGACCCGCGTTCCGGCGCACCCTGAAAGGGCATTCCTCGTACCGGTCCGGCCCGGCCCGGGAGCGAATGTCTCGATAGAAACGGTGCTGACGCCACGGGCGGCCCTGCACGGGGGAGAGGTCGCAAGGCTCAGCATCCTTCTCCGGAACAATGCCGAACACAAGAAGGCGCGTTTTCCGCTCGAGATTATGATCGACGGCAGCAGGATAATCGAGAAGGAGATAGAGATTCCTCCCGGCGGGACCCGGGAGGAAAGCGTCGGTTTTCCCGTCGAGAAGACGGGGTGGATAGAGGGAAAGGTGCGGAAACGGTCTGACCGGCTGCCGGCCGATGATGAAAGGTATTTCACCCTGCGCGTGCGCGAGAAGATGAACGTGCTCCTTATCTCCGGTGATAAAGGTTTCTACCTCGAGCAGGCGCTCTGTCCCGGTGGAGTGGAAGGGGATATATCTCTCAGGCGGAAGGACTGGGCGGACTTCACGTCGGCCGACCTGGACCGGGCCGAGGCGGTCGTGCTCGGGCCGGGCGGGGGAGCGCTTCGGAGAGACGCGGGGTTTATAGAACGGTTCGTCAGGTCGGGGGGGAAAGCCCTCGTTTTCGTTCTTCCGGAGCTGGAACCGCTAGTGCGGCTGCTAGGCGGCGCGTCGCCCCGGATCGAGTTCAGGTTGATGGAAACGGGATTTCTCACCATCGAAAAGCCGCATGGCAGGCCGGACCTTCTCTTGCCGTTCAATGCCGCCGATATCGACGCCCTCGTGCGTGTAAAGTTCCGGCGGGCAGCCGCGGTGACGGGCGTCCCAGCAGAGGCGGTGCTGCTGAGATTCGACACCGGCACGCCGTTCATCTGGGAAAAGAGCCTCGGCTCGGGGCACGTCGTCTTCACCGCGATCGATCCCGTGCCTGAGGCGGGCGGGCTGACACTCTCGCCCTACTTTCTTCCATTGGTCCAGCAGTTGCTTCTCGCGACCGGTCCCGAGCTCCCGCCGGACGAAGGCGCCGTTGTCGGTAACGCCGTCACGTGGGAAGGGCCCTTCACGGCAGAGCCGTTATGCCGGATGCCCGGCGGTGAAATGCTGAAGCCGCGTATGGATGGAGTGCGGCGGGGAAAGGGATCACACCCTGGAGGAGGGGAGCGCACTCTTCTGATACCGCCTCCCGAATCGCCCGGATTCATCACGATAATCGACGGTCAGAACGTCGCCGGACGTGTAGCGGTCAATATCGACAGCAGGAAAGAGTCGGATCTGGATTGCCTCGGCGGCGAGGAAGCGGCGGATTCCCTTGGCCTCGAGAATTTCCTCGTCATAGAGGAAGGGGACAATCTGGCCGCGGGCATCGCAACGGCAAGGGAGGGCCGTGAGATATCCGTACTCCTGATCCTCGCGGCGATTGCCGTCTTCGTGCTGGAGCTTGTGATTGCGCAGCGGAAGCATGACGCTGCGGAGGAATCGCGTGATGTGGGATGAGGTGAAGAACGGGCTGGCAAGGCTCCCGCAGTACCGGGAACTCGTTCGGCGACTGGCCCAGGAAAGGGCGTCGGTCGACGTGTGTGGGCTCAACGGGAGCGCGCGTTCGCTCGTCCTGGCGACACTGCTGCAGGGGTATCGGCGCCCCGCATTGATCATCGCGCCCGACCCCGTCAAAGCGAGAGACATAGTGGAGGATCTCGGCATCTTCGGGCTCAGCGACGTCGTCTCGTTTCCCGAGGACGAGATCCTGCCGTATGATTACCACGATCCGGACAGGGATCTTACGGGATTCCAGATGAGGGCGCTCGAGGCCATGGCCGGGTCGCGGTGTGCCGCGCTCGTCTGCACTCTGAGGTCATTCCTGAAAAAGGTTTTTCCCCCCGATACCTTCAGGGGGCTGCTGATCGACCTTGAATCGGGCGGGGAGCATGACATGTTCGAGCTGGCCTCACGGCTCGTGGACCTGGGGTACGAACGGCACGGCATAGTCGAGGCGAAAGGCCAGTTCGCGATACGGGGAGGGATACTGGATATCTTCGAGGTGGGCGAAGAGATGCCGGTACGGATGGAGTTCGATGGTGACGAGATATCCTCGATGCGTTCGTTCGATATCGAGACACAGCGTTCGTCGGGGAACAGGTCCGGTCTCAGGATCAGGCCGCTGCACCATCTCGTGACCCCGCCGGAGGGAATCGCGGCTCTGCGGTCCAGGCTCGAGCGTGAGACGGAAGGCATGACGCAGGACGAGCGCGCGCGTGTGCTGCTCCCGGTGGAAAGGCTCGAGCGCGGTATCTCCTTCTTCGGGATGGAGCACTATGCAGCCTCACTTCACGAGTTGGCGCCGATCTTCAGCTATTTCGACCGGGAACCGCTCATCGTGCTGTACGACGCGGATGATATCGAGACCCTGTCCGTGGAATTCCGTGAGGAGGTCAGCCGGAGATACGAGCGATCGAAGGAGGAAGGGCGCCTCTACCCGCCGCCCGGCGACGTGTTCGTGAGCGAGGAGGAGTATGGGGAGTGGGCAGGTTCCAGGAAACGGATCGGATTCCGCTCCCTAGGGTGGGAGAGAGCCGTCCGGTTCGGATGCACGGCTGCCGGCGATTACCGCAGGAACCTCAAGGGGCTGATCCGTGACGTCGCTCGGGCCGTCAAGGGCAAGCGGAGAGTGTTTCTCTTCTGCTTGAACGAATTCCAGCGAGACCGGGCAGAGGAGCTCCTGTCCGATGTGGCCCTGGAAATAGATTTCCCGGTCGGCGGCCTGTCGAGCGGTTTCAGGTGGGACGAGCTCGGAGTCCTTTTCTTGAGCGAGGAGGAGGTATTTGGCAGGTATCACAGGCCTTACGCAATACCGCGGGCGCGCAGCCGGTCACTGACCTATGATCCGTCCCATTTCAAGCCGGGCGATTTTGTCGTACACGTGAGCCATGGCATCGGGAGATACATGGGCCTGCGGGTCCTCGAGGTCGAGGGCGGGCAGTCGGAGTGTATCGATATCCGTTACATCGGTGATGACCATCTCTTCATCCCCGTTTCGCAGCTCAGGCTCGTCGAGAAGTACGCCGCGGCTGAAGGGACGGAAACGCATCTCGACAGACTTGGAGGCGTCACATGGACCCGCACCAGGGAAAAGGCGAGGAAAAGCGCGGAGAAGATAGCGCGCGATCTCGTCGAGATCTACGCGGTCCGTCATATCGCAAAGGGGTTCGTGTTCGAACAGGACAAGCCGTGGCAGAGGGAAATAGAGGCGTCATTCCCGTACGAGGAGACGGCACACCAGCTGCAGGCGACCGCGGAAGTAAAGCGGGACATGGAGGACCCCCGCCCGATGGACCGGCTCCTCTGCGGTGACGTCGGCTTTGGAAAAACGGAGGTCGCCATAAGGGCCGCTTTCAAAGCCGTCATGTCGGGAAAGCAGGCCGCATTTCTCGTGCCGACAACGGTGCTCGCGATGCAGCATTACCACACGATCACGGACCGGCTGCAGGGATTCCCCGTGAACGTAGCGATGCTCAGCCGCTTCATTACGGCGGCGAAACAACGGAAAGTGGTCGAGGCAATAGCGGCGGGTACGGTCGACGTCGTGGTGGGGACCCACCGGCTCCTCTCCGGCGATGTCCGATTCAAGGACCTCGGGCTCGCCATCATCGACGAGGAGCACCGCTTCGGGGTCAGGCACAAGGAATCGTTCAAGAAGATGAAGAAGAGCATCGACGTGCTCAGTATGACCGCAACTCCGATCCCCCGCACCTTCACCATGGCCATCTCGAGCATAAGGGACATTTCGATCATCGACACACCGCCGCGAAACAGGCTTCCGATCCATACGGAGATTCTCCCCTTCGACGACGAGCGCATCAGGGACGCAATCATGCGCGAGGTCGACCGCGGCGGCCAGGTTTTCTTCGTGCACAACAGGGTCCGGTCGATCGCCGTGATGGAAGGATACCTGAAGCGCCTCCTGCCGGACCGGGTGCGGGTAGCCCATGCACACGGCCAGATGAGGGAGAGGGAGCTCGAAAAGCGGATGATCGATTTTCTCGAATGCTCATTCGATGTGCTCGTCTGCACGATGATCATAGAGGCGGGCCTCGACTTCCAGAACGTGAACACGATCATCATCGACCGCGCCGACACCTTCGGGCTCGCCCAGCTGTACCAGCTCCGGGGAAGGGTCGGCCGCTCCGACAGGAAGGCCTATGCCTACCTGCTTGTGCCGCGCGGAAGAATGCTGACCGATACGTCGGTCAAACGGCTCCAGGCGATCAGCGAATTCGATTATCTCGGTGCAGGGTACCGCATAGCGATGAGGGACCTCGAGATCAGGGGGGCGGGAAACCTGCTCGGGCACCAGCAGTCGGGGCACATCAGCGCCGTGGGGCTGGATCTCTATACACGAATGATGCGCGACGAGATCGCACGGCTCCGGAAACTGCCGGTGGCGGATGAGAGGGCTGTGACGATGTCCCTGCCGCTCGAGGCCTACTTTCCGGAAAGTTACATCTCGGATTCGGAGGAGCGGATGGACCTGTACCGGCGCCTGATGCGCGTCGAGTCCGCGCCGGAGGCGGAGGACATCACGCGCGAGCTGCGAGACAGGTTCGGACCCGTCCCGCGCCCGGCCGTGAACATGCTGGCCGTGGTCGGCCTGAAAGCAAGGGCCCGGAACACCGGGATCGAGACAGTCGAAGCAGCTGCCGGGGGTTCACTGAAGGTGGTGTTCTATCCGGACCGGCTGCCGGGGAAACGTGCGCTCGCCATGATGGCCGGGGCCTTTTCGGGCCGGCTGACCTTTCATGCGGAGGATGGATTCCGCGTGTCGATCCGCGTGCGTGACGGTGACGGGGCCGGCGGAAGCAGCGATGCAGTGCTCGATGACATTGAAAGTCTGTTGAATTTATTGGAATCATGTGATATATAAAGTAGTTCAACTGCTATGGGCTACATGGTCCGGGTCTGCCCGTTTCGGGGATTGGTGACGGAACGTGGCAAAAGAGAATCGTACCGGATATCGTTCTTGTTGAAAGGAGACGGCTTTGAAGCGAATCATACTGGTATGTGCGGCGTTCGCGATGTTCCTGGCCCTGGGATGCACGAAGCGGGAGGACCTCGTCGTCGTCCGCATCGGTGATCGCCACATCACCGTTGTCGACGTCGAAAATTCCTCGGAGGTGATGGAGGAAAAATACCTCCCGTTGACGAAAGACCTCGAGGGGAAGCGGGAACTCCTCAAGCATATCATCAACAAGGAGATCATGGCGTTAAAAGCGCGGTCCGCAGGTTACGAGAAGGAGGAGTGGTTCGTCAAGTTCTGGGAGAAATTCAGG
>DAOVFR010000244.1 GCA_030672805.1 Candidatus Krumholzibacteriota bacterium | reverse complement strand
GAACACATCGGAGCCCTTGCAAAGGGGATGAAAGTAGATCGGGCCGCTCGCGCCGGGAAGCATATCCCGGATGGCTTTCGCCCGCCTGTCATGGAACGTATCGGTAATGAGCAGGTTTCCCGGTTCGTTCCGATCGAGGAACCACGCAGCCAACTCAACAGTCACCTCTTCGGTAATCCCGTGCCTGGCGAGCGGATGTACCTTGCGGCCGTTTTCGCTGCCATAGCAGAGTGTGACGAAACCGTGCCCCGCGGTCAGGCGTTTCATCAGATCTCTCAGTATGAAATCGAGATAGGAGCAAAGGTTTGAATCTCCCGTAAAGAGGTATGAAAGCTCATCCGAGATTTTCAACCTGCTTGCAGGCGCCGGTGAAGGCTCCATAACCTCGTTCTCGACCCTCTTTCTCATTCTCCTGAGACGCCTCAAGAGATTCCGCTCCTTGAGGTCCTCGGCAAGTCTCTGGGCTTCGTACATATGCAGCAGGCATTCGTCCCTGCAATGCAACTCGTTCTCGACCCTCGCGAGCAGGAAGTGCCCGCGTGCCAGATCCATGTACTCCTCGTGCCGTTCGAAGTAACCCAGTGTATCACCAACCAGTTTTCTCGCCCTTATAAGCAACCTTCTGTTCCTGCTCTTGAAGTAGAGCCTGCCGAGCATGTATTCGGTTATCTTCGCTTCGTACAGATTGTTGACACTGAGGAAAGTTCCTATGCTCTTTTCGAGCATCTTCCCTGCCGTTATGCCGTCCTTGAGCAGTTCATGTGCCAGTCCTATCGTCCTCTCGATGTAGCCCGCCTCGTTGAGCTCTCCACATTTGCCGGCAGCCTCGAGAGCCCGTATTCCAATTGCCATAGCCTCCTGTCCATCCTTCGTCAGCAGAGCGAGATGAGCCATTCTTCCCAGGACCTCGGCGACGATATCACCTTCCGGACAGAATCTCTTTGCTCCGGCCAGGGCAACCGTATAGTTCTCCCTTGCACCGACCGTGTCGCCACGCCTGCACATAAGGTCGCCAAGAAACTCGTCTGCGAGACAGATTTCCCTGCCGTAGGCCCTGCGCTCGGCGAGAACCCGCGCCTCGAGCAGGTGTTTCTCGGCGGCGGTCAGTTTTCCCGTCCGCGTGTTTGTCACTCCGAGCATAAGCGTGGCACGTGTGTATTTCAGATCGTCGCCGATCCGTTCGGCCATCTGCCTGGCGGTGGTAAATGCGTTTTCGGCAGCGGAAAAGGCCCTCTTCTTCAGGTGAACGATCCCGAGGTTAAGCATCACACGGACCCTGTGCTGGGTTAATCCCAGCTCCTCGCAAATCTCGAGTGCCCTGTCCAGAAAGTGTTGCGACCGCCCCCACCTGCATGAATTCTTGTGGAAGAGACCGAGGTTGTTGAGAACGTATGAAACGCCGACCATATCGTCGATACGGCGGTACGAGGATAACGCGTCTAGAAAATACTGTTCCGCTTCGTCGGAGCGCCCGATCCGCGCATAGCAGTTGGCAATGAGAAGCTGCGCCGCGGCTACTTCCTTGTGCTCGTCGCTCGTGCGGAAGACACGGTATGCTGCGCACGCCTCGCGAAGAGCCTGTTTTATCTTGCCATGCTCGTACAGGATGATGCCCCGCCGGCACGCGATGGAAGCTTTTCCGATCTCGTCCGCACCCTCGGCGTGCGTCTGCGCGCTCTGAAGGTAAGTAAAGGCCTCCTTGAGCAAACCCTTCTTCCGATAGCAGTCGCTTATCTTACGGTATATCCGGAGCAGGTCGGCGGATGCAGCCGAGATAGTGAGTATTCCGTGAAGCTCTTTCTCGTAATATTCAAGGGCCACGGAGTAGTTCTCCGTGGAGAAATGCATGTCACCCAGTTCTTCCCGGGATCCCGTGCCCCTGAATTCCGGATTCGGATGCTTCTTTCCGTGTTCGTTTCTTTCTTCACCTTTCGGGCCGTCCGGCATCGGTTACTCCTATATAAGGGGCGCGGTAAAAACGGGACCACTAATGCCTGCAAGCTCTTGGGATTTTCCGCTCTGTATCGGTTCCACCTGGGATCAGACCCGATTTCAACTTGTCATCTCTCTTCCACTTGTCATCGCTGATACCATCTCCCCTGCCGTTCGCGTAATCATCGGCGTCACCGCCAACCTTTCCCTCTTCCCTGTCAGAACCGACCGGTCCGATCTGCACGTGGTATCGATACGTGCCGATGAGTTGGTAAATATGCCAGTAAAAGCAACTCATTACCGACTCGGAACGGAAGTCGATCATGTTGGGAGAAGAATGCAAAGGCGAGGCGGTTACCAGGAAGAAGACAAGTAACGAAGATGCAAGAAGAACTAGCCTCTTCATGGTCGTTTCTCCTTCCATTGGAGCCGTGCAGCTCCAATCAATCCCATCAAACCCTGAACACCCACACAATAAAATTAATATCCGGGAGTCCCGGAGTCAAATGATTATCAAGAAAAGTTTATAAAAAAATGAGGTTGGCAGATTTGTCTCAATTACTGAAATATATGTTTTTACATCCATCAGGCATAGATAAATTTTCGAGGATTAATCAGTCTGTGTTCCGTTGCCTTTCCTGAAGTTGATTCCGTACTTCTCCAGTTTTTTGTACAGGTTGCTTCGCTGCATGCCCAGATGGCGGGCGGTTCTGGAGACGTTACCGTTATTCTCGTGGAGTTTCTTGGTAAGAAACTCCCTCACCGTGAAATCCTTGAATTCTTGATATGTCTTCATTCCGAACGGGTCCTTGAGGATATCTTCCTCCCGCGTCAGTTCGAGGGATGGCAGATCCTCCACCCTTATCGTGTCACCTCTCGTGAGTATACAGAGACGCTCGATAAGGTTCCTCAGCTCCCTGACGTTCCCAGGCCATGAATAATCCAT
The DNA here is from genome assembly GCA_030672805.1 of Candidatus Krumholzibacteriota bacterium. Taxonomy (GTDB): domain Bacteria; phylum Krumholzibacteriota; class Krumholzibacteriia; order Krumholzibacteriales; family Krumholzibacteriaceae; genus DAOVFR01. The sequence goes on along the minus strand of DAOVFR010000244.1, from coordinate 805 downwards.
GAGCATGTCCAGCGACTCGGGGGATAGTTTTTTCCGGGCCGTGCCGAGCTCGGCTGCGATCTCACCAAGAAAGAACTCCACGAGCATTTTGATATCGGACCTCCGCATCCGGAGAGGAGGCACCTCTATCGGCACGACGTTGAGCCGGTAATAGAGGTCCTCGCGGAATTTTCCCTTCGACGCCTCCTCGAGAAGATCCTTGTTGGTTGCCGCGATCACTCGCACGTCGACGTGCTTGGTTTCGGTGCCGCCGACCCGTTCGAAGACCGATTCCTGCAGTACCCGCAGCACCTTTGCCTGGGCCGACAGGCTCATGTCCCCCACCTCGTCGAGGAAGAGGGAGCCTCCATCGGCCAGCTCGAATTTCCCTATCCGCTGGGAAATGGCTCCCGTGAACGAACCCTTCTCGTGACCGAACAGCTCGCTTTCGATCAGCTCTTCCGGTATGGCGGTGCAGTTCACCTCAATGAACGGTTCCGAAACCCGCCGGCTGAGCTCATGAAGCTTGCGTGCAACAAGCTCCTTTCCCGAACCGTTCTCCCCCATGATGAGCACACGCGCATTCGTCGGTGCAACCCTTGCGATCGTATCCATGATCGCCTTTATAGCCGGATGTTCTCCGATGATCTCCGTCCGGATGCCGGCGCGCTCGCGAAGCTGGACGTTCTGGCGCGCAAGATCACCCTGATTGATACCGTTCCTCATCGTCAGGAGAAGCCGTTCCATGTCGATCGGCTTCTCGATGAAATCGAACGCACCCAGCTTCGTCGCTTCGACGGCCGTCGAGATGGCGCCGTGCCCTGAT
>DAOVFR010000031.1 GCA_030672805.1 Candidatus Krumholzibacteriota bacterium | reverse complement strand
GTCAGGGTGCCTCATGATGACGGCAGGGCGATCGCGCTTGTCGAGGAGCGGGCGTGGGTTCTGAAGCGGAAGGTCGAGAACGGATTTATGACCTTCAATGTAAGGGTCAGGAAGAGGGACGTCGCCTCGATGGAGAAATCGGGAGCGGTGAAGCTGAAACCGCTGGGGAATGGGGGTACGGATCCGGGCTAGTCGACCAGCTTCAACTCTTCCCCGTCCAGCATCACTTCGGGAAATTCACGAGCTATCTCCTGCCGGTACTCCACCGTCTGTTCGCCGGAAGCCTTGATCTCATAGCTCCGGTCGAGCTGTATGACGATGAAACGGGACATTATGATGAAGAACACGGGAACGAGAAGCGGGACGAAACGGCGCCACAGCTGGTGGGATATGAGCCGCGAACAGTAAACGGCGCCGGCGGAGATGATCATCACGAAACCGACCGAGGCGATGTAGAGGTGCCGGATGTTCAGCCAGTCACTCGGGAACTGGAAGAAAGCGAATGGCAGGACCATTATGTAGGTCCAGGCGATGAAAAAACGGATAGTCCGGTTACCGAAGATGAACCCGAAGATCGAGTACGAGATAACAGTCAGGGCGATCAGCACGCGAATCTCGGTTGCGAAACGGTAGATGAACCGCACGGCGGGACCCGCTTCAGAGACGAGGTAGGACGTATGTACCGGGAAGATCATCCGTACCGGGTAGTTGATCATGTTCTTCAAAGCGTAGAAGATAAAGCGCGGAATGCCCGGATCTTCCGTGTAGAACGGAGGTTTGTAGTGGAACACCTGCGTTTTCACGATCAGGGCCACGACGGCAAGGCACAGCAGAACGATGAAGGTGGGCCCGACAGAGCGTCTCTCTTTATACCTGTGAAAAAAGAAGCTGAACGCGAGGAAAGCTCCCAGTATCGAAAAGCTTGTACTTCTTGTGAGTATTGATGCGGCGAAAAAGAGGAGAGAGAGAAAAAACCATACCGAGAGCAATCTCCCCTCGTGATCGAGCTCGTTCTTGAAGTAGAAGATCATCGTAAGAAGTGTCAGCGCCGTGATGACGAGGTCCTCGAGCCCTGAAACGATCATTACGGACTTGCCGTAGCTCCCGACGGTGAAGACGAAGAGGAGACCCGAGAGCAGGGCGACGGTCCGGTCTTTCAGCAGGGTATGGACAAGCAGGTAGACGAGGAACGAGTTCAGCCCGTGCAGGAAAATGTTGAAGACGAAATATCCGCGAGCGTCGAACTCGAACCATCCGAACAACACGCAATTTATCGTATAAACGAGCGGTTGAAATTTATAAGGCGGCGCGCTGTCGAACGCCGAGAGGGGGTCTCCGCGCATCTTCAGACTGTGTTCGAGAGAGAGAAAGTCGTCGCCGTGCCAGAACCCGTTGTTGATCGAAAGGCCGAAGAAGAGATAGCTCAACCCCAGGAACACGGCGAGAATAAGGATGTTCCGCAATGGCATGAAATGACTCCCCCAGAACCGCTCAAGCCAGCAGGACTATCTAGTATAACATTTTTCGATGCAGATTGGAAATACCATAAATCAAAGATTTGTGGTATGAAATTTACGTGGTGAGCGGATGGGCCGCGGTTCCCCGGTACCGGTGCTTGCGGCATGGCGAGGGAGGGGTGTCTCCGCGGTGCATGGAGTCCTTTTCCGCCGCCGAAAGGAGGAACGTCCTTGATAAATCAGCCATATTACCTTGCCGGCAGGTGGATAAGTGACGGCCGCGAGCTAGAGGTATATTCGCCGGCGACCGGCGATGTCGTCGGGGTGACGTACCGCCCGCCTGGCGCCGCGGCCGATGAGGCCGTCGCGGAGGCAAAGAAAGCCTTTCCCGGGATGAAGGAGATGCCCGTTTACAGGAAGGCAGAGATCCTCAAACGGATCGCGTCGGATATAGAGAAGAATGGGCATGAGATGGCCGAGCTGATCGCAATGGAGGCGGGAAAACCGCTCCGGTTCGCCCGGGTCGAGGTGTCGAGAGCCGTTCAGACTTTTACCGAGGCGGCGGAGGAGTGCAGCCGCATCTACGGTGAAATCCTGCCGCTCGACGTGTCCCCCGCCGCCGGGGGGAAAACTGGAATCACCGCCCTCTTCCCCATCGGACCGGTGCTTGCCATCACGCCGTTCAACTTTCCATTGAATCTCGTCGCCCACAAGCTGGCACCGGCAATCGCCGCCGGGTGCCCGGTGATTCTCAAACCCTCGAGTGAGACGCCTCTCACGGCATTGATGCTTGCGTGTCTCGTCGACGAGGCGGGAGCGCCTCCCGGCGCGTTGAGTGTTTTGCCCCTCGAGGGAAGCGCCGCGGAATCGATCGCCACGATGCCGGGGATACGGAAGGTAACGTTCACTGGAAGCGCGGAAGTCGGATGGCGCTTGAAGAGAGCGGCGTGGGACAAGCGTGTGACACTCGAGCTTGGCGGCAATGCGGCCGTAGTGCTGCACAACGACTGGGGAGATATCGACGCCGCGGCCGAACGTATCGCCGTGGGCGGTTACGCATACGCGGGACAGGTCTGTATATCGATACAGCGTATATACGTCCACAGGGAGAAAATCGATCGATTCATGGAGACCTATCTCGAGAAGGTCAGAGCCCTGGTGGTAGGCGATCCCCTTGCCGAGGGGACCGTCGTCGGACCGATGATTACAGAACGGGAGGCGGAAAGGGTCGAGGAATGGGTCGAGGAAGCGGTGAAGGCGGGGGCAGTTATCGCGGCGGGTGGAAGGCGCGATGGGAGTTACTACCATCCGACCGTCATCACGGGTGCACGCCGCGGTATGAAGGTCGTCGACGAGGAGATGTTCGGCCCGGTTACGGCCGTTTTCGTGTATGACGATTTCGACGAGGCCGTCCGCGAGGTGAACGAGTCGCGATTCGGGCTCCAGGCGGGCGTGTACACGAGGGATATCTCGATTGCGAGGCGGGCGTTCAACGAGATCGAAGCGGGCGGCGTGATTATCGGGGACATCCCGACGTTCAGGGTCGACAGGATGCCGTACGGCGGCGTGAAGCAATCCGGATTCGGCAGGGAGGGCCTCAGGTACTCGATTCGCGAGATGTGTGAAACGAAGCTGCTCGTACTCTCGCGGTGATCCGTCAAGAAACAATCACCGCGGTTGGAGCCGGGTTGCACGGGTGCGATCGCAACTCCGCTATTCCTGCATGAAGAGGTTGGCAAAGACCTTTGCGTCGCCCACCATGTTGTCGATGATCGTGTACTCGTTCGGTTGATGCGCAAGCTCGTCGATCCGTGACCAGACCACTGCATTCAAGCCGGAACGCCTGAAGAAGGCTGCAACCGTCCCGCCGCCGATCCCCATCGCCCTGGCCTCGATACCGTAGATGTCCTTGATAGAATTCGAAAGTGCAGTGACGACCGGAGCGTCGGAAGGTGTCGCCGGCGCTGCGTCCTCGCGCTGGGGAGACGTAAGGGAGATCGTAACGCCGTACTTCTCCTCGGTCTCTTTAGCCATCTTCATTAGTGTCTCGCAGACGTCGTCGACCTTGATATGGGGCAGGATCCGCATGTCGACGTAGAAGACATCATCAGCGGGGATCGTGTTGATGTTCGGGACGTTGTTTTCCTTTTTGGTCGGTTCGAACGTGCTGATCGGGGGATCGAAGACCTCGTCGCGCTCGTTGAAGATCTCGTAAAGCTCGTCTATCCGCGTGACCAGGTGTGCGGCCGCCCGGTGGGCATTGATTCCCTGCTCGGGCGTCGATGCGTGGCACTGCTTGCCCTTCGTCTTGACCTTGAGCCAGTAGATCGATTTCTCGGCGACCTCGATCATGCTGCCGTCCGGAACACCGGCGTCGGGCACGATAATAAGATCTTCCTTCTTGAAGACGTTGTGTTCCTTGAGGAGGTACTGAATGCCGTGGACGCTGCCGGTCTCCTCGTCGGCGACGAGAACGATGCCGACGTTGAACGGGAGTTTCGCGCCAGCCGCCTTGAGCGCCTTTATCGCGAAGAGCGACGTGATGATGCCGTGCTGGTTGTCTTCAACGCCCCGGCCATAGATCTTGCCGTCCTTCTCGACAACCTTGTACGGATCGCTCTCCCACAGGCTCAAATCGCCCGGTGGGACGATGTCGAGATGCGACATCACCCATATCGTGCGTTTGTCCGAGGAACCCTTCATCATGCCGATGAGGTTGGGGCGGATGCCCGAGGGAACGCGGTCGTCCGGAGAATTGAACTGCTCGATCGTGTCAAAGCCGATCTCGTTTTCCATCCATTCCTTGACGAAGGCGGCTTTCTCGATCTCGCCGTCGCCATCGTTGTCGGGGCCGAGGGCCGGGATGGCGGTGAGCTTCGACTGCAGGTCGATCATAGCGTCTTTGTAGCCGTCGATCGTTTTGTAGACCTTGTTCATGAGCGAGGAATCCATGCGAGCCTCCATTCTCTCGTGTATCGTCCGCTGCAGACGTAAGTCAAAGTACCATTATAACTTGGTGTTCAGAGAAAAGGAAAATATCACCCGCACGGCGGGGCGTCAAGATGTTTTTCTTGATTAACCATGCACGGACGCCGCAGCAGGACCGCGCTGGCGGTTTACCCCGGGAGGCCGCCGGGGAGCGGAAAAAGGTCGTTGACGCGGTGGTGTTACATCTGATTCAATGGATTATGAAGATAATCCGGCTTTCGTCGGGGGGAATGGGTACACTCGTGTGAAATGGTAAAATCCAACACCAGAAACGGTGAGAGGAAAGCAACCTCAACCAAAGGCGTGCGAGGGTCCCGGAACCCCGGGAGATCATCGCGAGGCGGGATCCTCGGACTGGACAGCGTCCTCTATATCCTCCAGCAAATACTCGAAACGGAGAACCTCGACGAAGGCCTCCAGCGGGTGGCCGAGTACATGAAAGACCTTTTCGATCTCCATTTTACGGTCCTGTTACTGCGTGACGGGAGAACGGGATCTATCTGTATCAGGTCCCTGGCCGCGGAGAACGGGGTTTTCCAATTCCTCAAAAACCTGTCGTACCAGCCGGGCAGTTCCAGGGAGATCGACGACTGGCTGAGCGAAATTTTCGATTCCCCCGGGACGGTTCAGGGCAAGAAATGTCTCGAAAGGATTTATCGCCTCGCTGCGGGGGCCGGGATCATCACACGGGCCGCCTTGAATATGATCGTCAAGGCCCTTGCATCCCCGAAGGAGATGCAGTGGTTTCCGCTGGTGGCGAGGGACCGGGCCGGCGCCCCCTACCTGATGCTGTTTATTGGGAGCGAAAATGGGATATCCCGATCCGAACAGGACCTCATCCGCAAGATCACGAGCGTGTTTACGCTCGCCATCGAGCGGCGGATGGAGCTGGAGGGGCTTGAACTCGATCTTGATCTTTACCAGGCACTGATCGAGTGCCGGGAGCACGCCTTCTTCCTGATCGAGGGCGGCAAACTCAAGCACTTCAGCGAGCATCTTCCCGGGATTCTCGAAGAGCCTCCCGGGAATCTTCAGGGGAGCGCGCTCGAGGGCTACCTGGAAACGGCCGACCGCAAGGATATGAAAGAGATAGTCCACTCGTTCCTGGAAGGTGACGCTTCGACAGGAAAACGCTATTATCATGTCTACCGGCTCGCCCGCAGCCGGAAGGAGATCGAGGTGTTCCTCAACGTGAGCGAGTTCAACGGAAAGCGTGTGCTCAGGGGTACGGTGGTGGACGCGAGCCACCGGAGCATCCTGGAAAAGAGCATTCTCGAGGAGAAGCACCGCGAGAGCATTGCAACGCTGGCCGGCGGTGTCGCCCATGATTTTAACAATCTGATCGGCGCGATGGTGGGGTACGCGTCCCTGCTCCGCAACTCGCCGTCAGGGCATGACGAGAGGACCCGGTACATCGACAAGATCGAGGAGGCGGGCGCCAGGGCGACCAGGCTCGCCCAGCGGCTTCTCTCGGTTTCCCGGAAGGGGAAGTTCCAGCGCGAGATCGTCGATATGACGGATATCCTGGACAGGGTGTGCAAGAGCAGCACGCTGCCGATGGATCATGTATCGGTCGTAAAGGAGGTAAGCGCCGGGCACATGAACGTCGAGGGCGATCCGACACAGTTGTACGAAGCGTTTCTCAACCTTTGCATGAATGCGAGAGAGGCGATGCCCCGCGGTGGCCTCATCACGGTGACGGCACGGAACGTGCGCCTCGACCGCGAGAACCCCGTCTTCACCGATGGGATGCCCGTCGGGGAGTATGTACGGATATGCGTGAAGGACCAGGGTGCCGGGATGGAGCCCGAGGTTCTCCGGCGGGCGGTGGACCCGTTCTTTACGACGAAACGGGAGAAGGGGGGAAAGGGACTCGGGGTGCCGGCCGCGGTCGGTATCGTCAAGGGACACAGGGGGAAGATGTTCCTCACGAGCCGCTTCGGGGAAGGTACCGAGGCGGTCGTGTTTCTCCCCGTCACGATGAAACGTCCCCGGGAAATCGTCACGTCGGCCGTCATGACTCGCGAGGCAGGGCGGCGTGTTCTTGTTGTCGATGACGAGGAGATCGTTTGCAGCCTTGCATCCGACATGCTGGCGAATCTGGGCTATGAGACGGTTACCGCCCTGTCGGGGGGCGACGCTCTCGCCCTTGCGGGGACGATGCATTTCGATCTGGTAATACTCGATCTTGTAATGCCCGAAATGAACGGCCAGGAAGTCTTTTATTGCCTGAAGGAGAGCAATCCGCAGCTGCCGGTGATCATCTCTAGCGGATACAGCGAAGATTCGGTTATACACAAGCTTCTCATAGATGGAGCGGTCTGTTTCCTGAAGAAACCCTACCGGCTGAACGATCTTTCGCTGGCGATCCGCAATGCCGTGGGAAACATAAGCCGGGAGAGGGAAGGAATGAGTGGCCATGGGAACTAATATGCGAGAAGAATCGCTGCACATTTCCCGCCGGGAACGGGGCAACCAGGTCCGGCCACAGATCTTCGAGAGTATCGCCGAAGCGGTACTTCAAAACGATGTTGTCGGGATCGCTGTCCTGGATACCGTCGGAGCATACAAGGCGTTCAACAGGGGCGCGGAGCTTATCACCGGCTACACAAGGGAAGATGTGGTGGGCAAGACCTCGCCGCCGGAGCTTTTCTCGGACGAGGACCGGAAATTGATACGGGGGAGGCTCGACATACATGGCGGCATCGACAACATGGATATAAGGATCAAGCGTAAGGACGGCTTTGAAAGGGACGTTATCCTGAGCATGTCCTCCGGCAGGGGGAAAGACGGGGCTGTTCTGGAGCATGTCCAGTTCTTCGTAGACAACTCGGAAAAGAAATACCTCCAGGAGCTTCTGCTCCACTCGCAGAAGATGGAGATAGTCGGTGAAATGGCAGGCGGGATAGCGCACGACTTCAACAACCTGCTTGAAGGGATTCTAGGCTATACCACGTTCATGATGGACCTGATCGGGGAGGACCACGAACTGCGTTCCTACCTGGAGATCATCAAGAGGTCAGCGATAAAGGCCTCCGATCTCACGGAAAGGCTGCTCACTTTCTCGAGGGACGGGGGAAGGGATGATACCCTCGTCAACAGCAACACGCTGTTGAGGGAGGTCGTCAAGCTCCTCGAGCGGTCGGTGGACAAACGCATCGTGATCGAACTCGATCTCGAGAGGAATCTAAAGGCCGTCCTCGGCTCGGGAGGACAGCTCGAGCAGGCATTTCTCAACATCTGTCTCAATGCGCGGGATGCGATGCCTGAAGGGGGCAAGCTCCTCATCTCGAGCGGGCACGTGACGATAGATTCTTCATACCCGCGCCTTAGCTGGAAAATGAAACACGGCAGGTACGTGCGGGTGTCGATATCAGATACGGGAGCGGGAATGGACCCGGAGACGAAAGCCCGGATGTTCAAGCCGTTCTTCACGACGAAGAAGCGCGGTGAGGGGACGGGGCTCGGGCTGAACATGGTATACGGGATCATAGACAACCACGGCGGCTTCATCAAAGTATACAGCGAGAAGGGCAAGGGAACGGTGTTCAATATTTACCTGCCGGCGCATGAGGAGGAAGCTCCTCATGAAGTCCTCGCAGGTGAGAAACGCGAGGTTCCCGAAGGGAAAAACGAGATGGTACTGATGATAGACGACGAGCCGGTCATCCAGGATGTCGGGCGCGACATGCTCCAAAAGCTCGGATACAGGGCGCTCGTTGCGAGCGGTGCGGAGGACGGTCTTAAGATCTTCGGGGAGAGGAAAGACGAGATCGATCTCGTCATACTCGATGTAATCATGCCGGGTGCGAACGGCTTTGATGTGATGCGGGAGATCGCAGAGTTGAAGCCCGGAGTTCTCGTGCTGCTCTCGAGCGGGTACAACCGGTCATTTTTCGGAGAGGATCTTATCGACGACAAACAGGTCAATTTTATCCAGAAGCCCTACTCGATGGAGGACCTCGCGATCGAGGTCCGCAGTGTAATCGACGGGGCCGCGGACGTGACGAAGGAAAAAAAGGAAGGCGTGGAATGATACGAAAGGTTTGTGCCGCTTTCATGATATGTTTCTTGCTGCCGGGCTTGTTCGGCTGTGGCGGCGAAGGTGAGGGAGAAAATGTGAACAGTTCCGGGATCAGGGAACGGTTGAAAAAGTATGCTCCGTTCGAAATAACGGTGCCGTGGAATCTGCTCGACGAGAACAGGAAAGAGGCACTCGAGAAGCTCTACCTTGCGGCGACGGTCATGGACGAGCTTTTTCTCGTCCAGGTATATGACGGTAACCCGGTCTTGCGGGACAGGATAGCGGGAATGAACGATCCCGACCTGGAAAGGTATTTCCGCATCAATTTCGGTCCATGGGATCGTCTCGGGAAGGACGAACCGTTCTTCGGGGACGAGCAGAAAACGGACGGCGCGAATTTCTATCCGGCGGATATGACCCGTGAGGAGTTCGAGCGGAGTGTGGCCGCCAGCCCCGGGGAAAAAGAGAGCTTCGAGAGCAACTTCACCGTGATACGCAGAAGCGCCGACGGGGGTCTCGAGGCGGTGCCTTATTCGCGGGAGTACAGGAGCAAGCTGATCGCCGCCGCGGGGTACCTCAACGAGGCGGCCGGACTTCTCGAGAACGTGTCGCTCGCGAGATTTCTCCGTTCACGCGCCGAGGCATTTCTCTCGAACGATTACTACGAGAGCGACATGGCGTGGATGGATGTGAAGGACAACATCCTCGACGTGACGATCGGTCCGTACGAGGTGTACGAGGACAATATCTTCAATTACAAGGCGGCGTTCGAGGCCTTCATCTGTGTTCGGGACCCGGAGGAAAGCAGGCGCCTCGAGGGACTCAAGGGCTACCTGTTAAAGATGGAAAAGAATCTCCCCATCGATGACGGGTACAAGAACCTGAACCGGGGGACAGAGTCCCCCATTTCCGTTGTCGACGTCGTCTTCACCGCAGGGGATACGAAGGCGGGAGTGCAGACACTCGCCTTCAACCTGCCGAACGACGAGCGGGTCCGGGAGGCGAAGGGGAGCAAGAAGGTGATGCTCCGCAATATCATCGAGGCGAAATTCGAGAAGGTGCTCAGGCCCATTGCCGGCAACATTATAGCAAAGGAACAGCTTTCACTCGTCACATTCGATGCATACTACAACCACATCCTGCTCCACGAGTTCACGCACGGGCTCGGCCCCGGACGGATTACGCTTCCCGACGGGACCGAGACGACAGTGAACAAAATGCTCCGGGAGACATACTCGGCGATCGAGGAAGCGAAAGCGGATGTTGGCGGTCAGTACAATTTCTATTATCTTATAGATGAGGGGTTCTTCCCCCGCGGGCTCAGGGAACAGACGGCGGTCACGTTCCTTGCCGGCTTCTTCCGCTCCGTGAGATTCGGAGTCGAATCTGCTCACGGAAGGGCGAATATGATCGCTTTCAACTATTTCAAGGAAAAGGGCGCTTACGTGCAGGATCCCGGGACCGGCATGTGGTCGGTGGATCTCGAGAAGACGAGAGGCGCGGTCCGCGATCTGTTCCGCGAGCTGCTCATGCTCCAGGCGCACGGCGACTACGAGGGGTGCAAGTCCTTCATCGAGCGCTACGGCGGCATGGGCGAGGATGTGAAGCAGTCCCTCGCGCGGCTTGATGACGTTCCAGTCGATATCGAACCTGTTTTCGAGATAGAGAGAACGGCGCGAAGGTAGCGCCCGTGGCCGCCGTAGAGCGGCACGCGAGGATGGTGATATAACGGAAGCGATCGGGACTGACGGACATAAAGGGTTTGGCCGGGTGCAACCTCCTCAGAAAGGTCGGCCTTTGGGGGTAAGGTCATCTACTAGTTGGGATACCGGTGTACCCGGCCTGTTGGCGTGCCGATGAGGCACGTCCGCCCCGCGTCTCCCTGTGATGCGGGGCATTTTTTTATTCGGCATCGTCGCCTGGCGGGGCGATGTGGGACATTTTTTTCGTACTGGATAGCGTTGGCAGCATGATGCCGGGCGTCACCGGCGTATCGCGGCCGCGGAGGGTTGGGCGGTCCGGGTTGTAAGGCATGGTGTCCTGGACGGCCTCCGTCATTGCGGGATCTCGAGGACGCCGGCGCCGGAGATCCTGCTCTCCTTGATCAGCCGGAGCGCCTCGTTCGCCTCCTCGAGAGGGAAGAGAATCGTGTCGGTGCGTATCGGGATCGCGGCGGCGAGGCGGATCAGCTCCCTCCCGTCCTCCCGTGTCGATGCGGTAACGCTACGGAGCATCTTCTCGTGGTAGAGGTGCCTGTCGTAATCGAGCGCCGGGATCGTTGTCATCGTGATTCCCGCGAGCGCCACGGTCCCTCCCTTCTCGAGGTGCGCGAGGGCATCGAGCACGATCTCGCCCGCCGGAGCGAATACGATCGAACTTGCCGGCTTCTCCGGTGGCCTGTCCTTCGATGTGCCAGTCCATGCGGCGCCGAGCTTCTCCGCGTGCGCCATGTGATCCCTGCTCCGCGTGAAGACGAGCACGCGGCAGCCCCGGTGGACAGCGACCTGGATCGCCACATGTGCGCTCGCACCGAAGCCGTAGAGGCCGAGTGTCTCTCCCGGCTTTAAGTTGCTGAGCTTCAGCGCCCGGAAGCCGATGATGCCGGCGCAGAGGAGCGGCGCGGCGTCCCGGTCGGAGAAGTCCTCGGGGAGGCTGTATATGAAATCGGCGGGAAGCACCGCGTACTGCGCGTATCCGCCGTGTACATGATACCCGGTGAATAACGCTTTTTCACAGAGGTTCTCGAGGTCCCTCCGGCAGAAGCTGCATTCCTGGCACGTCCGGTTCAGCCATGCTGCGCCGACACGATCGCCGATAGCTGGCTTCGTGACTCCCGGCCCGGCCTTCTCGACGGTGCCGACGATCTGGTGGCCCGGTATGATGGGCAGCACCGGAAGCTCGAAATCGCCCTCGACCGTGTGTATATCGGTGTGGCAGAGTCCGCACATGTGTACGCGTACGAGGATCTCCCCCGGACCCGGCTCCGGCACGGGAACATCTACCATTTCGAGAGGCTGCCGCTCGACCGGTTTCGGTTTTTTCAGGATCATCGCCTTCATACGGTTTCCTTTCCGCGTCGAGGCCGTGTAACGTACAGGACACCCACGCATATTTATATTTATAGCACGTTAGTTGTGTTCAATGCAGGAGATAATAATGCAGCGAGAATTTCACCAGGAGCCGGACACTGTTGCCCCACTCCCATGAATCGGGTATTTTACAGCGCTTCCGTACCGGGTATTGCACCTTACTCCTGTGCCGGGCATTGCCCCGCGCTCACGTATCGTTGCAAGCGCTCAGATATGCGAAGAAGAGCTGTTATTCTTTAAGAATGAACTTTTGTTTTAACCCATTATGCCATTTATAAGGTATGTGTCCTTCATGCTGCAACATTCCGACAACAATTCCGGGAGCAATATTGATAGATTCGGCAAACTTTATTATGCTGCTCTTATAAAAATTATCTGCTTCAATGAAATCCGAATACGCTTCCTCAGGAACTAGCATGTCCTGAGCATATTTATTGGCTTCCTCTTCCAAGATGTTTTTGTTTTTTTCAACTTCATCAATAAACACACGAGTTTTATCATGTAACAAAATATGACCAGCCTCATGAAAGAAAGAAAACCAGAACTGATCATCGGATTTATATCTTAAGGATAAAACCAGCAACGCTTTATTGTTTGCTAACCATCGAGTAGCGCCACATAGTCTAGTTTTTGGCAATTCCGAAACAAATACTACTGCAACTCCAGATTTGCGACAAAGATCTTTCATTCGTGGTTCAAATACTTCTGGTTCGGTAGTTGTCAATTTCCTGATTTTTTCTAAACTCCTTTTGAACAACCTTCGATCATAAGAATCGGTTTCAATATCTTCAGCTTCAATCTCTGCAATTCTCAGCCATGCTAATACTGAGTGTGTCGAACTTTCATAGGCTGAAGTTTTCCTATATGATACTGGTATGCTTCCATATACTTCATCCCATGTAATAACACTCGATACGCTAAAGAAATGAAACAGCTGCAATGCAGCTTCCCACTTATCCCTAGTTTCAGTGACTATATTACGCTTCTTAAGTTGAGAAAGGGGAAACTTACTTGCCCATTCAATAACCGATGATTTCTCATTAACCTCAAGTTGTCGTGCTAAATGGAGTCTATACTTAGAATCAAGCCCGTTCCAAATATCAGCGGATAAACCAAGAGTTCTCTCAAGCTGCAAAGAAGTCCCAGGAGTGACAGGGTGTTTTTTGTTGATAATCTGACTGACAGTCTTAGCTGACAATCCGCACCTTTTGGCGAACTCACCCTTTTGCATTCCCCTTGCTTCAAGAATTTCTTCTAGGACTTCACCGGGATGAACTACATAATCAGGATTAAATGAATCTTGTTTATGCATGATCATTTGTGTGTGTCCTTTACGTCAAAAATTTCAATTTCTGTTACTTTATCTATATCAATGCCACCATCCTCTTTCAGAGGAATCGGGTCGTTGGCCGGTTTGACAATTAACCGTTGGGGATGTTTTAAATCAATTGAAAACATGCCTTCATACTCACCACTCAATAAATGCCTACGATATGGCTTAGTGTGTGGTATTTTAGCAAGGGTTTCAGCCTCACTTAATACTGCCATGCGTAACTTGACAATCTTCCCTTTTTGAGGACCAAACTTTTTATAGAGTCGTGTCTCAGAGTTGAAAACACGCTCAAGTTTGGTTGTTCTAAAATATATCTTCATACATAGTATATCTAATATTACGTATTAGGTAAAGCATTATTACTTTACAGAAGTAGTAATATCACTCTACTAAGATGTCAAGCTCTTTTTTCGCATAACGTGTGTTTAAGTGAACTTAATCCGCGGACCCTCGTTCACTCGTAATTCCATAATGAGTTCCACCTGTACCGGGTTGTAATCCCCAAGTGCCCGTGAAAAATAATCACTTTTTTCTTTTTTACATTTTTCCCTTGACACGTTTTTCGAGTCCTTTTCCGGGAAGTCTCTGTTATTACATATAGTTACCCCTCAGGCTCGCTCTCGTTGTCTCTGGTAGCATCTCCCGCTTTTTCTGGCTTTTTTCCCGTCCTGTCCCATGAACTCGCCTTCCTTGCCGGGCTCTCCGACAGCGAACTGATTCAGAGGATCGAGAAACTCTCTGATAAAGAAAGAGACACCATGCTGCGCGGCCTTCTTCACCTCGCTGAAATTGACAGGCGGCGACTGTACCTCTCACTGGGATACAGGTCCCTCTTCGATTTCTGTATACGCCGTCTCAAGTACTCAGAATCCTCGGCGGTCAGAAGGATACGCACCGCCCGGTGCATCGTAAAGTTCCCCGAAGTATTCGATATGCTGTCCCGGGCGGAAGTGAATCTCAGCACAGTATCGCTCGTATCGGAGATACTTACCACGGAGAACAAAGAGAGCATTCTCACGGAGATAAGGAACAGGTCAGCCAGGAACGTGAAGATGATCGTATCGAGGCATCGTCCGGAGCTGTGCATCACGGACCATGTACGTCCC
>DAOVFR010000198.1 GCA_030672805.1 Candidatus Krumholzibacteriota bacterium | reverse complement strand
TCTTGTTCGAGCCCTTGGGCGGCGCGTGTGGATCGCAATGCTCCGCCCATCACGGCGGATCAGGGCCGGTGAGATCATCTTTGTGGGAAAGGAGAAACACCCCTTGCGCATCGGGGAACGGAAGGGGAAGGGGGAGTGGGTGGTGACGCTTCCCGCATCCGTCGAGGAGGATGCATTCATCGAGCGTTACGGGAACATGCCGCTTCCGCCGTACATCAAGCGCAGCGCGGCGCCGGAGGACAGCGAGCGTTACCAGACGATATTCGCGCGGAGAAAGGGTTCCGTCGCGGCGCCCACGGCGGGTCTCCACTTCACGGACGACGTGCTACGCAACATCAGGCGCCACGGGGTGACGGTGATGCCGCTCACGCTGCATGTCGGTCCCGGCACGTTCAGGCCGCTCGAGGAGGAAACCGTAGAGAAAAACAGACTCTCGCCCGAATACGTGATGATCCGCAGCTCGTACCTCGACGAGATCCTGGACGCAAAAGGCAGGGGGCGAAGGATCGCGGCGGTCGGCACCACGACGACACGCGCGCTCGAGGCTTTCGCGGCCGGACACCTGGAGCAGCGAAGGGAAAGGACCATTGAGGGCGAGCTGTATATAACGGGGTGGACCGATCTGTTCATCCATCCGGGATTCGAGTTCAGGGTGGTCGATGCGCTGCTTACGAACATGCACCTGCCGCGGTCGAGCCTGCTGCTGCTCACCGCCGCCTTTGCGGGCAGGGAGAGGATCATCAAGGCCTACCGTTGGGCAGTTCAGCGCAGGTTCCGTTTCTACAGCTACGGTGACGTGATGTTCATAAGGTAACGGGAGGGACGAGCAGAGGTGCCGTTTCGTTTCACGGTGCAGAAGGAAGACCCGTCGGGACCGAGAGCGGGGAGGCTCGAGACGGACCATGGCGTCGTCGAGACCCCCGTCTTCATGCCGGTCGGTACGCAGGGTTCTGTCAAGGCGATGTCGCCGCGCGACCTCGAGGAGATCGGCGCCGGGATCATTCTTGTCAACATGTATCACCTGTACCTCAGACCCGGCCACCGGATCATCGGGGAAGCGGGGGGCATCCACAGCTTTATCTCCTGGAACGGTCCCGTGCTGACCGACAGCGGCGGGTACCAGGTCTTCAGCCTGGCCGATCTCAGCCTCGTTTCGGACGGGGGCGTCGAGTTCAAATCACATCTGGACGGTTCGCGGCACATGCTTTCACCCGGGAAGGTCCTCGACGTGCAGCTCGAGATGGGCCCCGATATCATGATGGTCCTCGATCAGTGTACGAGCTACCCGTGCGATCGCCCGAGCGCCGGGGAGGCGGTGCGGCGGACAACACTATGGGCGCGGGAGACAATCTCGGAGGGCGGCGGCGTGCGGTTCGACCGCGGCGGCTACGAGCGGGTGCTGTTCGGCATCGTGCAGGGCTCCGTCTACCCCGAGCTCAGGCGGCGGTCGGTCGAGGAACTGGTGAGTCTCGACTTTCCCGGCTACGCGATCGGCGGACTGTCCGTCGGCGAGCCGAAGCGGGATACGCTCGAGATGATCCGGTATACGGCGGGGCTCCTGCCGCGCGAGAAGCCGAGATACCTGATGGGTGTTGGTTTCCCGGAGGATATCATCGAGGCGGTTTCGAGGGGCGTCGACATGTTCGACTGCGTGATGCCCACCAGAAACGCGCGTAACGGAACTGTCTTCACGTCACGGGGAAGGGTGAACCTCAGGAATGCTGCCCATGCGCGCGATTTCGGGCCGCTCGATCCCGGCTGTGACTGTGATGTGTGCAGGAATTACTCACGCGCGTACCTCCGGCACCTCTTCATGGCCGGCGAGATCCTGGGCCCGAGACTTGCAACGTATCACTGTCTCTATTTTTACTTGCATATGCTCGATGAAATGCGGCAAGTTATACGGAATGGATGTTTCCTCGAGTGGAAAGAGCGGTTCTACCGGAGATACCGGGCGAACGAGGGTTAACCGAGAGTAATGCATCTCGATACAAGGAGGTATGATGCTGTATCTCACGTTTCTGTTGAGTAACCCCGGTTCCGAAGGCGGGTCGCCGTGGGCGATGCTCGTCCCGATGCTTCTGATCTTTGTAATATTCTACTTTCTCCTGATCCGCCCGCAGCAGAAGAAGCAGAAGGATCATCAGCAGATGGTCCAAACCCTTCATCGCGGTGACAAGATCGTAACGAACGGAGGGCTCTACGGAACGGTCTTCGACGTGAAAGAGCACGTGATCGTGCTGAAGCTCACCGATGATGTAAAGGTCGAGCTCGTCAAGAGCGCCGTCGCCACCATTATCGATAAGAAAGAATAACGTTCAGGCTGAAACCAATACAGGATGTTCGGGACATGGCGATGTTCGATATAGAGATCTACGGAAGTGAGTGCCTTCGCCGGAAATGCAGGACGGTCGAGGAACTGGACCCCGATCTCGAAGACTTCATCGACCGGATGGTCGAGACGATGATCGTCGGAAGCGGGGTGGGGCTCGCAGCCAGCCAGGTCGGTGTCTGCAAGCGGGTCGCCGTTATGAATCCCGAGCCCGATAGAGAAAAGACGCTCATCAGGATGATAAACCCGAAGATAGTTGCTCTCTCTAACGAGGAGGATACGATCGAGGAGGGATGCCTGAGCGTCCCCGGCATCAGGGGCAGGATCATCCGTCCCTCTGCGCTGGAGGTTGTCTACATCGACCGGAAGGGGCGTGAGCGCAGGCTCGAAGCGGAAGGGCTTCTCGCAAGGATCATCCAGCACGAGGTCGATCACCTGAACGGCATCCTCTTCATCGATCACCTCTCCATCGCCAAGAGGGCTCTGCTCAGGCGAAAGCTCAAGGACCTCGAGAGCGGCAGGGGTTGAACGGAGGTGCCATGGCCCGCCTCGTTTTTTTCGGTTCCCCCGATTTCGCGATACCTTCACTCGAAGCGCTTCTTTTCACGCCGTACCGTCCGTCGCTCGTCGTGACACAGCCCGACAGGCCGTCAGGAAGGGGGAAGAGCCTCAGGCCGACGCCGGTCCGCGAGTTTGCCGAACGGAACGGGATAGAGATTACCGTTGTAGAAAGTCTTAAAGGAGAAAGGACGCCCGGGCTTTTCCGCTCGTTCGAGCCTGATTTTTTTGTCGTCGTTGCATTTGGCCTGATCCTTCCACAGCGGATCCTCCGGATCCCGAAGAGGGGGAACATCAACGTTCACGCTTCACTGCTGCCGGAATACCGGGGCGCGAGCCCGATCAACGCGGCGATCGTACATGGAGACACGGTGACCGGGGTGACGACGATGGAAATGGTGAAGGAGCTCGATGCGGGACCGGTCTATCTCCGGCGGGAGGTCTCGATCGGCCTGAACGAAACTGCGGGAGAGCTGTCGGAGAGACTCGCCGCAACGGGGGCGGCGCTGCTTGTCGAGACGCTCGAACGGATAGAATCGGAAGGACTTGCGGCACGGCCCCAGCCGGAACGCGGCGCCAGTTACGCACCGAGGCTCAAGAAACAGGAAGGACTGATTCCGTGGAGCAGGGATGCGCTGAGCGTTCACAACCATATAAGGGGCATGCAACCGTGGCCGGGAAGCTTCACCTATCTCCGCGGCAGGTATATCAAGGTCCACCGGGCCGGGCTCTGTGAAACAATTCCCGCCGGCGCGTCACCCGGAACGGTATTGGAAACAGGTGATGAGGGTGTGGTAGTATCGTGCGGGGTGGGGACGGTGAGACTTACACGCCTCCAGATGGAGGGAAAGCGTCCCCTCGAGGCGGGGGAATTCCTGAGAGGCGCCGCATTGAAACCGGGGGACAGCTTCGATTGAGAAAGCGGTAAGACGGTGAGAAAGCTGAGCTACAATCCGGTTGCGTTCTACATATTACTGATACTCGGGGCATTCCTCGCCGGCATTTCCATATTCAACTTCATAATTCTTCCCGGCCTTCTCGGCAGAGCCGATGTCGTTATCGTCCCCGACCTCAGGGGCCTGAGCCTGAAGCAGGCGGAGGAGAGGTGCGGGGAGAGAGGGCTTGCCATGATCGAGGTGGGGCGCCGCAACTCCACCGAGATCCCGGAAGGTTACGTCATGGAGCAGCGGCCGAGGCCGAACGAGGGTCACAAGGAAGGGCGCGCGATCAAGGTGATCGTGAGCGCCGGCTGCCTGATGGAATCGGTGCCCGATCTCAGGAACAAATCGCTGAGGCAGACCGATCTGCTTCTCGAGAGCGCCGGGCTCGGGCGCGGCAGGGTTGTGCGCATATTCTCGCAACAGGAGGGCGAGGATGCGGTTCTGGTTACCAGCCCGCCCGCCGGTGCGAGCGTTCCCCGCTCTTCGAGCGTCGACATCCTGCTCGTCATGGGGGGAGAGCCTCGCGAGTTTCTCATGCCGAACCTGATCGGCAAGGACCTGCCGTTCGTCAAGGAGCGTCTCGAGAAGCTCGGGTTTCTCGTATCACGGGTGGTAAGCCGTCACATGGAGGAGAAATTTCCCAACACGATCCTCGACCAGAACCCGAAACCGGGATCCTCGATCAAGGAGGGGGGAACAATTGAGCTCGTTGTTTCAACGGTTGAATGAGAAAGGGGCCGTCGCCGTCGCCCCGTCGGTCCTCTCGGCCGATTTCACGCGCCTGGAGAAAGAGATCCACGCCGTCGAGCTCGCCGGGGCTGACTGCCTGCACCTCGATGTAATGGACGGGCACTTCGTTCCGAACATCACGTTCGGCCCGATGATCGTCGATGCGATATCGAGGATAGCAAGCATTCCCCTCTTCACGCACCTGATGATCAGCGATCCTGGTGCGTATGCTCCGGGATTCATCAAGGCCGGCAGCGCGCTGGTCTGCTTCCACCTGGAGGCGATGGATTCGGGGCACGAGAAGACGATAGATACAATTCACGAGTTGGGCTGCAGGGCGGGTCTCGCGATCAACCCCGACCGGCCGCTGTCGGAGGCCGCGCACCTGCTCGAGCGCATAGACCTGCTGCTTGTCATGTCCGTTTT
>DAOVFR010000312.1 GCA_030672805.1 Candidatus Krumholzibacteriota bacterium | reverse complement strand
CCCATCCGCCTCTTCCGCTTCGACGCCGATGATCGCCGAGGCGGCACGGTTCATCTTGAAGATCCTCTCATCCACATCGACTGCGATCAGCCCCTCGACCATGCCGGAAAAAACGGCATCCTGCTCGTTCCGCTGCCGCGTCTCCGTCTGAATCCTGTCTTCAAGCTTCGCCGCCATTTCGTTCATGACCTCGGCAAGGTCGGAAACACCCTCCAGATCGTGAACGGGCAGCCGGTAACCGAGGTCGTTCTCGGCAAACCGGCTGACACCGCGTCTTATCTCCTCGAGAGGCCGCCTGATACGCCGGACCACTATCGAGCTTATACCGGCGGCGAGGACGGCAACAACCAGTCCCCCGGCGAAGATCCTGATGTAAATGCTCCTCAGATTATCATCGATAAATGTGATGGGAAGCGAGGTCCTCACGGCCCCGACGATCCCGCCGTTCCACCGGGCGGGCAGCGCCACGTACATGAATTTCTGCTTGATCGTTTCACTGTACCGGACGGACTCGCCGGGCAGACCGGTCAGCGCCCTGGCTATTTCGGGCCGGTTGGCGTGGTTCTCCATGCGTGACGGGTCCTCTGCCGAATCGCCGATGACCGTCCCATCCTCGAGCACGAGCGTGATTCGCATAAGGGACAGGACAGCCAATTCCTTGCATACCGCATCCAGCTCGTTTGCTTTTTCGGGAGTGAATTCCCGCATAACATGCCGCTCCACGAGGTGCGCCCTCGCCTCGAGGTCCCCCTTTACCTGCATCAGGTAGAACTGTTTGATCGATCTCGAGGTGTACAGCACGGCCGCAAAAAGAGAGACAACTATAATGAGAAGGTAATAACGGTAAAGCTGCCACAGGAGACGCTTACGGGGCATCTATAACTCCTTGAACCTGTACCCGACACCGCGGACGGTTTCGATGAGCCTGCCGAAGACACCGAGCTTCTTCCTGAGCCCGACAACATGAACATCGACGGAGCGGTCCGTCACCGGGTAATCATCCCCCCTGGCGGCATCAATGATCTGCTGGCGCGTGAAGACCCACCCCGGCCGCCCGGCAAGGTAATAGAGGATCCCGAATTCGGTCGATGTCAGCTCAACGGCTTTACCCCTGATAAGAACCTCGCGGCGGCCCGGGTGTATCACGATATCCTTGATCCGGATCACCTTATCCCTGTCAGTTTCCGCCACGGACTTCCTTCTCAGGACGGCCTTCACCCGTGCGACAAGAACCCTCGGGCTGAACGGCTTCGGAATGTAATCGTCCGCGCCGAGCTCGAGGCCGGTGACGATATCGGCCTCCTCGCCCTTGGCGGTCAGCATGATGATGGGGATATGCTCCGTTTTCTGATCGTGCTTGAGGATCGTGCAGACTTCAAGGCCGTCGACACCGGGCAGCATAAGATCGAGAAGGATCAGGTGCGGCAGCTTTGACCTGGCCGCCTTCAGCGCTTCTTCACCCGAGGTGACACAATTGATCTTGTATCCCTCCCGGTCAAGATTGTACCGGACCAGTTCAAGTATATCTTCCTCATCATCTACGACGAGAATATGCTCCTTGGCCATACGAAAACCTCGCTGCTCAAGTTAAACCTTATCGGCATCTATTCACAACTAATATAATTCCGTCAATGTAATGTTAAGAAAATGTGAGATTTCCGTTAAACGGGAGAGCGCTCCGGGATGCACCGGTTGAAATGGTCGGGGCGGCGGGATTTGAACCCGCGGCCTCCTGCTCCCAAAGCAGGCGCGCTAACCGGGCTGCGCTACGCCCCGACATGCCAATACCTTTCAAAACCCGGCCCGGGTCTCGATTCCTGAACTATCTACGTGCAATATACCGCCAAAGTCAAGGCAAACCGCATCACGAAGATCTCACCCTGCCGTAGGCTTCCATGATGTGCTCGTCTGGAATGATCGCTCTAATCCTCTTGCTCATAGAAGCTGTGAAAGGAGTGTCCTGGCGGGAACCACGACTGGGCCTCGTGGTCTGGCAAAACAATCCGCATCCACGTACTCGGCATCGATGACCGCCTGGAAAG
>DAOVFR010000138.1 GCA_030672805.1 Candidatus Krumholzibacteriota bacterium | reverse complement strand
CGTCTTCCTCGGTCACAGCTAGCCCCGGAGGCAGATTTAGAGCTTCTGTGATAATGACGCGTAAGTCGTTAGAATTACCCCGGGAACCGATTATTCTTCGCCTTCGAGGTTCTGGTACTGAAAATGATCCCCGGTTTCCTCGACAACCTTTCTGTACCATGATTCCGGATAGCCTGGATGAGTCACATTGCCAAGTTCATCCTTTATGTTGCCATCCATGTATTTCACGAGGAGGTCCTCGCCCAGCTTTCGCCAGCGCGCGACCGTGGCATCGCCTATGCGGCAGGAGTACCCGGTAAGATAGTCGATTGCCAGCCCGGGAGACTGCTTGTACAAAGTGAGAGCAGCCTCTTCTATCCTTGGTTGGTCGGAGAGGAATGAACCCTCCAGGTCCCGCTGTACGATCTGGATATCTCCTATCATGTCCGAATAGCGCAAGTACGCAAAGTTTGCCACCCAGTTGAACACCCAGAAGGCGGATTCCCAGGAAAAGTGATGGAAGTCGGCCGTCCCCACGGCATACGACACGGGAACCCTCTTGATGCCGCAATACATCGGGTTGTAAACAGTGCTGTACGTGTCGTCCACACCTATCCAGAAGATTCCTCCGATGGGATCGGGCAGCCAGGAACGGGACTGCGTGACGAACGAGAACCCGGTCTGCTGGGTCGAGGCAGCCCTCTCGTTCACATATTTCGTATCATCTACCGACCATGTAAGAGGCCGCCACCTGTATGGACAGGCGAAAGGCCCGGCGCCAATATCCTTCGTCATGTCGTAATCGGTACCCTCGAAATGATCGCGCATGAACTCCATGACGTTATGAACGGAAAGCTTCCTGTCGGGTTTGATCCACAACGGCATCGGTTCGGCGCCCTCAACACCCTTGACATAATCCATGGACAGGCCAAGAGACGGGGCCGCGCAATTGAACATGGCATAGACACGAGCCTCACAAAAACGCAGAGCGCCGTAATCGAGGGGCGCGTAGGCATCGGCGAAGCTGAATTCCTTATCCGGACCGTCATAATAACCCTTTTCCCTGGCGAATTCGATAACGTCGGGAGCGTACAGGCAGTTCTTCCTGTCCTTCAGGGGGAACTGCCTGATGCGAGCCTGGTTTGCGTGGGCCGAGACGTATCCGTCGGGCACCCTGCGGGCAACCCAGACCGCGCCCTTGTTGTCGGGGCATTTACCTATCAGATCCATGAACCACACTTCATCGGGGTCGGCGATGGAAAAGGACTCGCCGGAGCTGTAGTAGCCGTGCTCGGCGACGAGGCCGGTCATGACCTCTATCGCTTCGCGTGCCGTGCGGGCCCTTTGAAGCGCGAGGAATATCAAACTGCCGTAATCGATAACAGCCGTGCTGTCACGGAGCTCGGAACGGCCTCCCCACGTTGTCTCGCCGATGGCAACCTGGTGTTCGTTCATCAGTCCGACCACCGAGTATGTATGCGAAACCTGAGGTATCTGCCCGAGATGTTTGCCGGTATCCCACTCGTATATATCAACCATTGTACCGGGGATATGGTCCCGGGCCGGAAAGTAGTAGAGTTCTCCGTACAGGACGTGGGAATCGGCTGCAAAGGTTATCATGGTCGAACCGTCAACCGATGCGCCCTTCGTGATCAGATAA
Source organism: Candidatus Krumholzibacteriota bacterium (assembly GCA_030672805.1). Taxonomy (GTDB): domain Bacteria; phylum Krumholzibacteriota; class Krumholzibacteriia; order Krumholzibacteriales; family Krumholzibacteriaceae; genus DAOVFR01. Next base: position 5,165 of record DAOVFR010000138.1, on the reverse strand, counting down.
TTGGTGCACGCGGCAACGGGCATGCTCCCGAGAATAAGCGTAAGGAAAAGAGCAATCGCAATGGCCGCCGACTTCTTCATGTTCTGATGCCTCCTGTTAACAAGAAATTCCGATCACCAGGCGCGACCGGGTTAGTTCCTTGTTTATAATAAGTTGTGACTGCCTTTGCAAGCCTCGAGTTGCGGTTGTGGTTCATTACTGATGACGGCGGTGATGCCGGGCGCGTACGGCTTTCTCGGTGTAGACCATTGGGTCAGAGCCATGTGACTACCTCATGCAAGACGTTCCGCGAGTTGATCGAGATGATAGAGGAAGAGGTCCGGTTTCCACAGGGCAATGCTGTCCTGCTCTCTCGAGGGGATGAAGCGCGTCACATCGCGCCTCGCCGCATCCCAGTCGATCTCCATGATCCGCGCGCGCATTGCCTCGACGTACCACTCGGCCGTAACGTGCACCTTCCGGTCCGCCCATAGTCCCTGCTGATCCAGGGCATTGCCAAGGAGCACGAAATCAGGCACGACCTTCTTCGAGACGTACCAGAGAAAGTCATACCAGTCCCTGCCCTTTGTATGCCCCCGGCACAGAAGAGCGTGCGACTTGGTGGCAAAGCCGGACTCAAGGGTCTGGGTGGTGATCGCGGCCGTCACCGGAAAGTTGATGTAATGGGTTTCAAAGCGCGATCCCTCCGGTGGATTGGTGTCAACCTCGAGTTTGATCCGGATCTTCCGGGCGGTGCGGCGCGAGAACGGAAGGTCCAGAACCAGGACCTGACCGATTGAGCTCGTCTTGAGAAACGCTTTCCTGACCGCAGTACCAATACTCGATTTATCCTGCACTTCGAAGCGAATGCCCTGGGCCAGGCAATCGCTCGCGATCCGGTCAAGATACGGGCCCCACCGGAATTCGGGAGCAGGCTGCTTCAGCAGGAAGTCCAGATCCTCGGAGAAACGATTCGTACCGTACAGGATCCGCAGGCACGTTCCCCCATGAAACCCCCCCGTGGAGAAGAAACCGGCACGCGACAGACTGGCAAGCACGAAGTGCTGCACAAGCTCTTGTAGAACATTCTCCTGCTCGATGGCGTCCGCCGGGCCATAGTCCCGGATCCTGTCGCTCAGCACGTCCCCGATCATCGCACAATCTCATTTCTGAAATGGCTCAGATACGTTCTGACCCGTTTGCTTTTCATGCTCTCGAACACCTCCGTGAACTCGTCCATGGGAATACCGCGCAGATCCTCTTCCTCGATGCGCATGGACTCCATCAGGAAGCCGAGTCCGTTCGGTTCCCACTGGACTTCCTTCCTCAAGTAGATGAGGTCGGCAATGGCTCTCAGCGGGGTGGCGACAAACGCCCAACCGTTACGGTCAACTGTGATGGCCTTGACGCCTACCCCGGGATTCCTGACAGGCACGCGATGGAATGAGAAATGCCCCAGAGGGGTCTTGAACGATCGACTTCGCTGCAGCGTGACGCTACTGACGAGCTGCACGGCCTCCGGAATGAGTCCATGGTACGAAAGCGCGGATTCCAGGCTGATATGAGAAGGCGAGTGGAGCACCGAAGCCACGACGAACGGATGCGGGTGTGATTTCCGGTAGTCCGGGGCCAGGCAATAACACCCCGGCTTCAGCCTCAGCACCTCGCGCTGCTTAACGGCCCGGTGAACCAGGAGCTTTTTTGCCCCGACGGACAAACCCGGAAACAGGTTCCGCACAACGGACTCGTCAAAGAGCCCTCCCGGCGGCGCAAGCTTGTAGACCCTCTCGGTCAGTTTCTGCATGTGACATCCACCCCGCAAGATTAGCTGCGATAAGGTTACGATATTCGTAACCTTCCTGCAAGTCTTTCCCATCAGCAGAGGCGGCCCGAAAGTGTAGAGCGAAACAATTGACCGATACGGTGCTGCGTGCTACACTCTCGCAATCGTTGCAAGTCCATGTGTGTTTCAGGGCTCACGGGCCGCGATGAAACGCCCGCCGGCCGGCCCGGAACTCGCTGACAATGCCTTACGACGGCGGGTATCGGTACTGTTCGAGAATAACTTCAGGGAGGTGCGTGAATGAAGTCTGCTGGAAAATCCATTCCGATAATCAACGAGGGGGAATGCCCGCTGATCAATCCCCCCGACCTTGATGCGTTCAGGGAATGGAACCGCAAGAAAACGAAGAAACTGATCGACAAGAGGATGACCGATGAAGAGGCGGTCGAGAAGTTCGTCAAGGACGGCGACTATATAGGGTTCGAGCTGTACGGCACGGTCCGGTGCCCCTTGAGCCTGACCAGGACGCTCGTCCGGTCCGGTAAGACGGATTTCAGGATCGCGGGGCAGGGTGTAACCGAACTGGAGTTTCTCCTCTCGATGGACAGGGTCAGGGAGATCGACTTCACCTACATGGGCCTCGAGGTGTACGGCGTCTCGAGCGTCGTCCGCCGCGCGGTCGAAAGCGGGTCCGTCTCGAACGTCGTCGAGTGGAGCAACGCAAGCATCACGTGGCGCTTCAAGGCCGCGGCGATGGGAATACCGTTCATTCCGGCGCGGAGCATGCTCGGCACCGACACGATGCGGCGCAGCTCCGCAAAGGCCATCGAATGCCCCTTCACGGGAATGAAGCTCGCGCTGATCCCGGCGCTGATCCTCGACGTCGGCTTCATCCACGTCAGCCGGGCCGACAAGTACGGCAATTGCCAGATAGACGGTATCAGCGGTTTCTCGTTCGAGATGTCCCGCGCCTGCAAGCACCTGATAATCAGCACCGAGGAGATCATCGATACCGAGGAGATCCGAAAGGCCCCCGACCGCACGATCATCCCCTACTACCTCGCCGATGCAGTCGTGCTCGCGCCTTACGCCTCGTGGCCCGGCGAGATGGCCAGCTACCACGAGCGTGACGAGGATCACTACAGGATGTACGTCGCAAAGCAGAAAACGAAGGAGGGGATGGACGAGTACATGAAGGAATGGGTGCTCGACCTGCCGAACCACCAGGCCCTTCTGGACAAGGTCGGCATGGACAGACTCCATAGCCTAGATATCAGGGGAGGGTCGAAATGAGCGACAAATACACATCGAACGAGCTGCTGATCTGCCTTGCCTCGCGAGTTATGGAGGACGGCACGACGGCGTTCATAGGCACCGGCATCCCGATGCTCGCCGCGAGCCTCGCCCAGGCGATGCACGCGCCCAACCTGGTGGCCGTCTTCGAGTTCGGCGGGACGGGAGCGATCCTCGAGAAGCTTCCGCTAGCCGTCGGCGACATGCGCACGTATAACAAGGCGCTCCACGCTTCGGGAATCTGCGATATCATGGAAACCTCGCAGAGGGGCTTCATCGAGTACGGGTTCCTCGGCGGAGCGCAGATCGATCCCTATGGCAACCTCAACTCCACCGCCATCGGCGACGTGCTGAAACCGAAAGTCCGTCTGCCGGGAAGCGGCGGAGGCAACGACGTGGGGAGCTGCAGCTGGAGAACGATAGCGATCATGCCGCACGACAAGCGACGTTTCGTGGAGAAGGTCGATTTCATCACGACACCTGGGTTCCTGGCGGGTCCGGGCGCCCGCGAGGAGGCGGGTCTCCCCGGAGGCACGGGCCCCTACCGTGTGGTGACGAGCCTGGCCGTCATGGGCTACGATGACGAGACGAAACGGATGAAGCTCCTCTCGACCAACCCGGGAGTCACGGTGGAGCAGGTTATCGAGCACACTGGCTTCGAGCTTCTCATGGCGGACAGGATCGAGACGAATCCCCCGCCGGCCGACAAGGAATTGAAGATCCTGAGAGAGAAGGTGGACCCTGACGGCCTCTACAGGGGAAAGTAGTATCAACCGGCCTACAAGCCCCGGCCCTTCACAGCCGGGGCTTTTTTTTTAACCGACTCCGGACATCCGGAGAAAACCTGAACGTATGTGGACACCTGCACGAGCTATATGTACCGTATGGTACAGTCTCGTGGAGGAGGTTCGGATGCAGCCGGGAGCATTCACCGCTGGAACACGAATGAATTCAAGCAGTTATAGCTTTACTTCCCGTTCATGCCCGTTCGGCATCGCTCCTGCAAGGGATCCGGGGCGAGAGGCAAAAAGTAAGTTCACGAACCTGCAGGTTCACGGAATGGAAAGGAAGCAAATCGTGGCAAAAGGACTCAAACAAAGTAAGGGAAAGGAGAAAACGATGAAACAGATCCTTCTTGCGAGCTTCTTGATCGGTCTGCTGACCCTCGGCTCGGGCTGCCAGTTATTCGACTCGTCGCCTAGCGGGCCGGATTCGGGCACCGATACGCCGGCGGAGCAGGCGTACGATCTCGATTCACCGACTGGTGGATTCAACGAAGCGGACGAAATCCCCGCGTTCGGGGAACCGGATCTCTACGCATCGATGATGGATGAAACGGTCGTCGATGATGAGATCGAAAACGACGAAGATGTTCAGAATATTATCCGCCACCGGAACGCCCAGAGGTTCAGGCTTCGTGCGATCTGGGGACGGATCGCAATGGCGTACGACGACAGCACGAAAGAGTGCGCCGGTGAGGAGCGCGATTGCTGCGTCGTCGACTGGACGGGCACCATGCATGCCGAGGGCGGTATCATCATTATCGAGAAGGTCATCCTTTTCGAACTGAATGAGTACGTGTACCGGATCGACCGGTCCACGATAGGCTGGTTCTCGAAGACCTGCCCCCATGTTGACGGCATCCAGGTCAGGATCATTTACCCTCACGGACCGAATGATTCGACCACGACCGATGTCGAGCGCTCGCTTACCATCAAGACCGGGCCTTTCACGCAGACCTTCACCCTCGAAGAGCTGATGGCCCTCGATCTGACCGTTCCCGTGGACCGCTGCGGCAACGGAATATCGATCAACAGCCATATCATCCCCGAGAACTGCCCGCACGGCTATCTCCTCGGTATGTATAAGTCGCTGCCCGTGGATACGGTTCCACCGGATTCGGCAGCGGTAAACGACAGCACCGAGACCGAGAAGAGGATCCTCGGCCACTTCAGGGGCCTGTGGATCAGCGAACACGGCAGGGTCGGCGGATACCTGAGGGGTATCTACGGGATCAACGGCGCGGGCGAACCGGTGTTCTTCGGTAAATACATCGACTTCCACGGACGGTTCCGCGGGATCATTACCGGCACCTACGGCGGCGAGCCGA
>DAOVFR010000320.1 GCA_030672805.1 Candidatus Krumholzibacteriota bacterium | reverse complement strand
CGTCTCCCGAGCAGACGTTGTACACGGCGCCGCCCGTTCCCTTCTCCGCAAGCATCCGGTACGCCCTGGCGACATCACGCACGTCCAGAAAGTCCCTCACTACGTCGAGGTTGCCGACCTTGATGACCGGCTCCTTCAGCTCCGCCGCGATCTCCGCGCACTGTTTCGCAAACGAGGGCAGCACGAACCTGTCAGTTTGACCGGGACCTGTATGGCTGAAGCTCCTCGTGGCAATCACATCGAGGTCATAGGCACGCGCATACTGGAACACCAGCATCGTCTGGGCCGCCTTGCTCACCGCGTATGGACTCACCGGCTCGACAGGACTTCCCTCGCCGAGCGGCATCTCGCCAGGTGCACGTTTACCGTACTCCTCGCACGAACCGATCGAAAGAAGGCGGACAGGCATGCTCCGTCCGAAGCCGGATTTTGTGAGCTTCCTCAACGATTCGAGTATGCCGAGTGTGCCCAGGATATTCGTTTCGAGCGTCCATTTCGGATCGTCGAACGAGACGGCGGCCGAACTCTGTGCGGCGAGATGGAAGATAACATCCGGTGCGAATTCCCCGATCAGCCTGTTGATCGCGTCGTAATCGAGCAGGTCGCACCGGCGGTACGTCACGCCCTTCGGCGCCGCATCCGGCGAGGCTTGTACCGGTTCATCCGGCCCGGTCGCGCCATTCACACCGGCCACCCGGGTCATCCCGTTCTCCCCGTCCGCTTCTGCCGCCCCGGCCGGGCCGCCAGCCCCCGCAAACCCGTCCACCCCAACCACCCCGGAAGGTCCGGCAATATCAACGACACTCACCTCGTACCCCGAACCGGCGAGCTCGTCCGCGAGGTGCCGCCCGACGAATCCGTACCCACCTGTTATTATCGCTCGCATCGCTTTACCGGCAGGTCCCCGTTCCGTGCCGGGACCGCGCCCGCCGGAACACAAGAGACCTTTACCCGGATATCACCTCAGCTTTATCACGGGACAATTACGCCAGAACTCGAGTAGATCCGCCAGTGTCTGCTCGATCGGAATAGTGGGTTTCCACCCGGTATCGCTGCGGAACTTGCCGTTATCACCCTCGAGATGAGGAACATCGCTCGGACGCATCCGCTCCGGGTCCTGTTTCACCTCCACCTCGACACCGCTCAACTCGATCAGCCTGTCCAGTATCTCCCGTATGCTGTAACTTGTACCGGAACAGATATTGTACACCTCGCCCGGCTTCCCCTTCTCGAGCGCGAGCCAGTACCCCCGCACTATGTCACGGACGTCGGTGAAATCGCGCTTCGCGTCGAGGTTGCCGACGCTGATCACGGGCGGTTTGATCCCCTTCTCGATATCGACGAGCTGCTTGGCAAAGTCGGAACAGACAAAGACCGGCCCGCGCCTCGGTCCGGTGTGGTTGAATCCCCTCGTCCGCACGATATCCATCTCGTAGCTCATGAAGTACTGGTACCCGAGCATATCCTGACCGACCTTGCTGACCCCGTAGGGGCTGAGCGGCCGCAGCGGGCTGGACTCCTTGATCGGAACCTCGTCCTTGTAGACCATCCCGTACTCCTCGCTCGAGCAGGCGATCTGGATCCTGCATCCGATGCCTGCCTGTCGCACTGCCTCGAAG
>DAOVFR010000148.1 GCA_030672805.1 Candidatus Krumholzibacteriota bacterium | reverse complement strand
ACTCTCCATGCGGATTGCTAATTCATTATTTTCTTGATACTTATCGTGTTTTGAGGTATAATGAATTCTGGTTCGACCTTTCCGGGGAATAGTAAACTGTATCCCAACGAAGTGAACGATGGCATGTGGTTGTCGAACGGGTGTAATCCGTGACGACCGCGTGGGGATCGGATTAACCTGACTGCCGCCCTCTCGGAACAATTGTCTGGAAAGGGGGTGAATATATGACCCGATACGGTGCAATCACTGTTTTGCATTTGGTTCTATTAACCTGTTTCGTGATATCGGGCGCTGCCGTTGATGCCGGGGCCGTGACGATGGATGGCGATCCGGCCTTCTATGTCGATTTCGGCGAGGACACACATGATGTCGTCGCCGGCCTGACGTACACCTGGACCCTCGGGCCGACGAACTTCGGTTTCGTATCCGGCACCTGCACGGAAACCGATACATTCTGCCTGCATGTCCATGACACGGCCGGCTGGACGATTGTGGGAGATCCATCCCTGGGGGAGTGCCAAATTCTCGATCCCGGATACCTGTGGTGGAACGAGGTGACCGTCACGGTTCCCTGCGAGGTGGTTGTCTGTGATTACGATACCGTCATCGCTGTAATGGCGTTCTGTGATGACATGCTTCTGTGCAGGCCCGATGCCGGCGACTGCGAGGATCCGAACATATACGACGACAATCTGTACTACTCGATCGACACGGTGATCCTGCACGTCGTCGAAACGCCCCCGTCGCTCTATATCTTACAGGACAGCCTCTATTACGTGGAGAAAGGACAGTCGGCGGCACATATCCCGTTCTCTGTCTGTAACGGTGATCCGTGCGTGGGGACTGTCAGCTACAGTTACGAGATTTCGAGCACCGGTCATATCGGCGGCGGCTTCCCGCAGGGCGACACGATAGATGTCGATGGCGGCGAATGCGAGGATGTCTACGGTATCGTGGACGCAAGCGCGGGTAATGTGTGCGATTTCGATACATTGACGATCATCGCCTGGGATACCGAGACCGCCACCGCGTATGACACCTGCGTTCAGATCGTTCACTTGATAGAGATGTGATGCGTTCCAATTTTTGGAGTGCCAGGTCTGGCACTCTTGGTGTTCATGCTGATCCTGGTGTCTGTTGTTATGCTCCGGCTCAGGCAGGCTCGATCATTGTAGTCATGCCGCGGTATTGTTGAGTCTTCGAGGCGGCGGGTGCCATCGCGGCGCCGGCCGCCCCTTTATTTCCCGCTAAATAGGCAAAGGATTTGAAATCGCCGGGTGTTTTGCCTATCCTGAAGCGTGATTCGACGCGGCATGTTACGAGATGCGTGTTTTTCGAGTCGCGTTGTGGTGAATGAAAGGGAGGGGCCGATATGAAACAGATTTTCATCGGGATCATCATGGTAATCATGACCATGGGTTGTGCGGCACGTGTGGACAACGAGCGGGAAAAGGAACAATTGATGCAGACGGACAGGGAATTTTCCGCGCTTTCTATCGAGAAGGGCCGGTATGCCGCCTTCGACCGCTACATGGACGACGATGCCGTTATGTACCGCGATGGAGCCCATCCGTTCAAGGGGCGGGAAGCTATCCGGGAACTGCTCTCGAAGGGGGGAGGCGGCGCGCTGGAATGGGAGCCGTTCCTCGCCGGGGTTGCCGGCTCAGGCGATCTCGGATACACGCTTGGTAAATGGGTCTTCACCGTTACGGATTCGCTTGGAGCCGGGCAGAAGGCGTACGGGTACTACGTCTCCATCTGGAAGCGTCGGCAAGACGGGAGTTGGAAGTGGGTCTTCGATTCGGGCATCGATGGCCCGCCAGGTGATCAGCAGGGATTTTACGGTGATGGGGAACTTCAGGAGTGAGGATTGTCCGGTGATGAGGAACTTCAGACTCACGATCGAGTATGACGGCTCCGATTTCCACGGCTGGCAGGTACAGCCGGACATGCGGACCGTCCAGGGAGAGATTCTCCGCGCACTGAGCGAGCTGTCGCACGGGCCGGTGAAGCTTGTCGGCGCCGGCAGGACCGACGCCGGCGTGCATGCCGCCGGCCAGGTGGCGAGCGCGGGGCTCGAGACGGACCTGGCGCTTGACGTCGTAAAAAGGGCGCTCAATGCGAAACTTCCCCGGGACATCTGGGTCAGGCACGCCGAGGAGGCGCACGCGCGTTTCAACGCCCGCTTCGATGCGAGAAGCAGAACGTACCGGTACGTCTTCATCCGCCGGCGCACCGCCCTGTGGCGAAAGTATTTCTACTACGTCGACGGCGATCTTGACCTTCGGGCAATGAGGGTGGAGCTTAGCAAGCTGATCGGTGAGAAGGATTTCACGTCGTTCACCTCGGCCGCCGACGTGTGCATGTCGAAGCGGTGCAGGGTGATAGGTGCGGAAATCACCGACTCCGGTCCGCTGCTAAGCCTTACGGTCCAGGCGGACCATTTCCTCTACCACATGATGCGGGTAATTGCCGGCACGATCCTGGAAGCCGGACGGGGAGTAACTCTCGATATGAACGGGATTCTCGAGGCCCGCGAAAGGAGCATGGCGGGACCGATGCTGCCGCCATATGCCCTCTATCTCATGGAAGTTACTTATTGACAATTTATTAGCCCTCTGCGTGACCTGTCTCGCGATCCGCCGGACATGGAACTCCGGACAGGCGCCTGTTGTATCAATATTTAAATCGGTTGTGAGCCGGATTGTATGTATGTATAATCTCTCTTTATTTTCGATATCATGGATTTTTGAGCGATTGGAAGACGACAGGAGGAATCATGAAGTTCTTCATCGACACGGCGAACATCGAGGAGATCAGGGAAGCCGCCACGCTCGGCATCCTTGACGGAGCGACCACGAATCCGACCCTTATGTCCAGGGAAAAGGGAAAGGGATCCTTCAGCGATATCCTGAAGGAGATCTGCTCCATCGTTCCCGGACCCGTCAGCGCCGAGGTCGTCGCTCTCGATGCGGAGGGAATGGTCAGGGAGGGCAAGGAGCTCTGCAAGATCGCGGATAACATCATCATCAAGGTCCCGTGCATCCGCGAGGGGGTCAAGGCGATCGGGATGTTCAAGAAAGAAGGCATCGACACGAACGCCACCCTCTGCTTTTCCCTGAACCAGGCCATCCTTGTCGCAAAGGCGGGAGCCACCTTCGTGAGCCCCTTCGTCGGGAGGATAGACGATGTCGGCAGTCCCGGGATGGAGGTCGTCAGGGAGATCATGGCGGTTTACAATAACTATTCTTTTGCCACGCAGATCATAGTTTCGAGTGTCCGGCATGCCCAGCACGTGTACGAAGCGGCGCTTATCGGCGCGGATGTCTGCACGATCCCGTTCAACGTGATCGAGAAACTGATAAGGCATCCGCTGACCGACGTCGGGGTCGAGCGGTTCCTGGAGGATTGGGATAAAGTCCAGAAGAAGTAACATCCTGCGAACGTGCCGTTCCGCATACAAGAGATATCGTTTCTTGAGAATGGCTCCAGTACCGGGAACATGCGGTGCCAGGCGAGGTGAACCACAGTGAGGCCGTTTGAAACGAAATGGGAGAAGTCTTTTCCGTATCTCCTCGGAATCCTGTTCGGGCTTTCGATCGCCCTGTCCGTTACATCGATCTACCTGTTCAGAAAAGCGGCCGGCACCGGCGCCCGACTGCCCTCCTCGATGAGTGGTGGAATCACCGAGCAGATCGGGCAGGAGCGGAGCGGTGCGATCGTCGCGGCGACGAGGAGCATCAGCCCGGCCGTGGTCTCGATTACCGCCCTCAGGACCGAAGAGGTACTGCCGTACCCTGGATTCGGTTATGACTTCTTCAGGAGGTTCTTCCCGCAGGTACGGCCGCCCCGGTCTTACACGGAGCAGTTCGCATCGTACGGATCGGGGCTCATTGTCAATCCGAACGGGTACATCATCACGAACGAGCACGTGATCCGCGATGCTGAAGAGATATACGTGACGCTGAATGACGGTTCCGAGGCGGCGGCGGCGCTCATCGGGTTTGCCATCGAGTTTGACCTGGCACTGCTCAGGATCGAGGCGAGGAACATTCCCTATGCCCCGCTCGGCGATTCGGACGTGCTCAGGATCGGCGAATGGGTTATCGCCATCGGCAGCCCGTTCGGCTACATGCTGAACGACACGCAGCCGACCGTGACGGTCGGTGTCGTGAGCGCTCTGAACCGTGACGTGAAGTCGAGCACCGAATCGAGCGCTGTGTTCAAGAACATGATCCAGACGGATGCCGCGATCAATCCCGGCAACAGCGGGGGCCCCCTCGTATCGAGCAGCGGCGAGGTGATCGGCATCAATACCTTTATCTTTTCCGGTCGTGACGGCAGCAATCTCGGGATCAGCTTCGCCATTCCTGTCAATACTGTAAAGATGGTCTATGACGAGATCGTGAACTACGGGCGCGTGCGTGGCATCTATACGGGTCTCACGGTCCGCGAACTTACCCCGCAAGTGGCCGGCGCGCTGGACCTTCCGGTCGAATCCGGCCTGCTTGTCGAGCAGCTCGGCAAGGATAGTCCCGCCATGAGTGCGGGTATCGAGGTGGGGGACGTGATAGTGGAAGTCAACGGACAGACAATAAGCACCATTGCACAGGCCAACCGCGCGATCTTCGGGCTCCGGGTCGGCGATGTTCTGAGTGTCGTCATCCGGCGGGGTGACGCAATGCAGACGATCATGCTGAAGCTCTCCGAGCGCCAGAGACGGACGTAGCGCGGCGGTCTGACGTTTACGGGTAAGGAGGTAACGGGTTGATACCGAGATATTCACTCCCCGAAATCGCAAATATCTGGTCCGACGAGTACAGGTACGACCTGTGGCTCGAGATCGAGGTCCTGTACTGCGAGGGGATGGCCGGGGCGGGCCTCATCCCGAAGAAGGCCTCCCGGGAGATACGGAAGCGGGCCGGCTACAACATCGCCCGCGTGTTGAAGATCGAGCGGAAAACGCGCCACGACGTGATCGCGTTTCTCACCGATATGGCCGGAAGGATCGGTCCGTCCGGCCGGTACCTGCACATGGGAATGACGAGTTCGGACCTGCTCGATACAGCCCTGGCGTGCCAGATGAGGGCCGCGGGGCTGGTGATACTGAAGAAACTGAAAAAGTTCAGGACGGTGCTCAAGCGCCAGGCGGTGCGGTACAAGGAGACACCGATGGTCGGCAGGACACACGGGATCCATGCGGAACCGATCACGTTCGGTCTGAAGCTCCTCGTCTGGTACGCGGAAATGGACCGGAACGTGTTGAGATTCGAACGGGCCATCGAGGAGATCTCCGTCGGCAAAGTCACGGGCGCCGTCGGTACGATGACCAATATCGATCACCGTGTCGAGCGGTACGTAATGCGCAGTCTGGGCCTGAAAACCGATCCCGTCACGACGCAGATCATTCAGCGTGACCGGCATGCGTCGTACCTTACCACGCTCGCGGTGATCGGATCGTCGATCGAGAAGATGGCCACCGAGATCAGGGGACTGCAGCGACCGGAAGTCGGTGAAGCCGAGGAACCGTTCACGCGGGGACAGAAGGGGTCCAGCGCGATGCCGCACAAGCGGAACCCGATAGTCTGCGAGCGGATAGCAGGGATGGCGCGGATACTCCGGGCGAACTCGCTGGCCGCGATGGAGAACGTTGCCCTTTGGCACGAAAGGGATATCAGCCACTCCTCGGTCGAGCGCGTGATCATCCCGGACAGCACGATGCTTCTGGCCTACATGCTGGAGAAATTCACCTGGGTGATCGGCAACCTCCGGGTGAACAGGAAGGCAATGATGCGTAATCTCGGGGAAACGGGAGGTCTGATCTACTCGCAGCGCCTCATGCTGCTCCTTGTCGATAAGGGTCTGTCACGTGACGAGGCGTATCGTATCGTCCAGAGGGCGGCGATGAAGGGCATACGGTCCGGCAAGGTTTTCAGGGAATTGATCGCGAGGGATCCGGCGGTGCTGAAACACTGCAGCAAAAAAGAGATCGAAACAGTGTTCGACCTCGATGCCTGTCTCGAGAAGGTGGGGTTCATTTTCAACAGGGTGTTATCGAAACGGGGCAGACCGAAAGGAAGCTGACGGCAGATGGTTACCGGTACGATCACGATCAGCGGGCGGAGCGATTCGGAGATCGGTGCAATGCTCGCCGGCAACGGGCTCAATATCACCGTTGATGAGGCAAGGCGTGTCGTCGATCTCCTCGGCAGGGATCCGACGATCGTCGAGCTCACGATATTCAACACGATGTGGAGCGAGCACTGCAGCTATAAGAGCAGCGCGGCGATTCTAAAAAAGCATTTCCCCACCGAGGCGCCGAATGTAGTGCTCGGGCCCGGCGAGGACGCCGGCATCATCAGGTTTGCCGAGGCGGAGAACGGTGACTGGCACTGCCTTGTCATCGCGCACGAGAGTCATAACCACCATTCGCAGGTTCTGCCCGTCGAGGGAGCCGCGACGGGCATCGG
>DAOVFR010000072.1 GCA_030672805.1 Candidatus Krumholzibacteriota bacterium | reverse complement strand
GCCACGATAAAGGCCGGAACTGCGGCTGCGGCCCCCGCCGAGATTCCTGCCATTTCCGATTCAGCCAGGTCCACAGAAGTGATCGGAGTCGGATCTACAAAGATTCCCATAGCTTGCACCCCCCTTAAATATGTCAATGGTATAGGTCAATCTTTTACGAATTATTGTAACTGTTCATTCCCCCTTTCTGCCTTCTCCGGCACGTTAGTCCAGGCAGCCTCAGGTAGTGAAGGCTGCTCCGGCATCTTCCGTACAAGCCGTTTGTGATGAGCTTGATACGACCTTCGGCAAAACGGCTCCCCTCTGGTCTATGACCGGCCAGCTTTTCAGAAATGAAAAATCTCCGGCGTAAGCAGATTCAAGCCGCTAATGTGCCTTCTCTTCACTGCCTGCGCCACAGGTCAAAATCGGTTGCAAGTTCGGCACTTCGGAATCTGATTACTGCTGATTTAAGAGTCACTCGTCTACTGGCGGGGCTATTTCCCCTGTACTATACAGCCCCAAACCATTCTTGCATCTTTCTTCCTAGTCAATTTCATCCCTGATATTCTATGACTTTCCTCATCCTCACGCTGTATTAACTTAAGAGAAAAAGATACGAACCGTATTATTACAAAGAGGACGAAATGTGTCAATATAAATTGCTGGAAAACCAGCGGCAGATACAACCCAAGGGATGATGTTTGCTTCCCATGAAAAACCGGGGAAACTCCACATGTTTTTGCCCTTGACTTGATGCAATTTGTTTGTTATCAATATAGTCCGTTTGTGAAACGACAGGGAGGCAGTAAACGTGTATGCGGTCGTCAGGTTGGCCGGGAAACAGGTTACCGTAAAGCCTGAAGAGCAGGTCAGGGTGCCCCTTCTCGATGTAGAGGTTGGAAGCGTCATACAGTGCGATGATGTCCTTCTCTATTCCGGGGAAGGCGACGTCCGTGTCGGCCGGCCGTGCCTGGATGATGTCAAGGTCACCGCCGAGGTGCTCGGCCATGGCAGGGACAAGAAAATCATCGTGTTCAAGATGAAGCGCCGCAAGAAGTACAGGCGCAAGAAAGGGCATCGCCAGGGATACACGCTGCTCAAGATAAAGGATATCTCAGCATAGCCGGGATAACGGCGGGAGTCGATTCATCATGGCACACAAGAAGGGTGTAGGAAGTTCTAAGAACGGCCGTGACAGCAATGCGAAACGGCTGGGTGTCAAGAGGTATGCGGGCCAGGCCGTTTCCGCCGGCAGCATCCTCGTGCGCCAGCGGGGCACCAGGATACATCCCGGGATCAATGTCGGCAGGGGCAATGACGACACGCTGTTCGCCCTGATAGACGGAATCGTCAAGTACGAGCGTTTGGGCAAGGTGAAAAAGAAGGTGAGTGTTTACGCCCAGTAGCATTCCCTTTCCGGTGGCATGGAGTTTCAAGGAGAACCCGGAGCGGTTGTGACGCCGCCCTGAGGTTCTCTTTTTTTTAGGGGGTGTGAGCCTATGAAGATCAAGTACCTGGGCCATGCGGCGTTCGAGCTGAACCTCGAGGATGGTACGAGCGTCGTGTTCGATCCGTACGAGTCCGGGTCTTATGACGGGGCGCTTGCGTACGGGCCGATCACGGGCAATTACGATGTTGCCGTCGTCAGCCACGATCATCCGGATCACCGGGATGCCGGTGTGATCGAGAGGGCGAAGAGCGTGGTCGATGCGAAGGGCTCGGTCGAACTCGCCGGTATCAGGGTAAGTTCCTTCCCGACCTATCACGATGAATCGGGCGGGGCCGAGCGGGGCGCCAACCTGATCTCGATCGTCGAGGCGGAGGGTCTGCGGATCGCTCATCTCGGAGATCTCGGACATGCGATTTCAGCCGGTGAGATCCCGGAACTTGAACGGGTCGACGTAGCTCTCGTTCCCGTGGGCGGGCATTTCACCATCGATGCCAGCACGGCCGCATCGATAATATCGGAGTTCGAACCGAAGCTCGTCATCCCAATGCATTTCAAGACGGCCAGGGTGGGTTTCCCGATCGAACCGGTCGATGTGTTCACCGGGCTTATGGAGAACGTGGAGAGGGCAGAGGGCAGCGAGATCACGGTCACAAGGGAGAATCTTCCCCCGGATCTGAAAGTCGTCGTGCTGGACCCTTCGCTCTAGGGTGAGTCACCACGGCAACTGCAGGCCGGCACAGGGGGGGAGTGCAATACGGTTGTTTCGAGGAAACACGTTCCTGCGAAAGCGATGAAAGCGAGGAAGGATATGAGAGAAATTTCTTCCGCGAAGATCACTGAAGAGGTGGCGAGGCTCTGCATGGAATCGAACTTCGAGCTTGGGGAGGACGTCTGGCGTGCCCTGGAGGAAGGGCTGAAGAAGGAGGAGTCACCGGTCGGCCGGGAGATCCTGAGCCAGATCCTCGAGAATGCCGATATCGCAAAGAGCGAACGGATGCCGATCTGCCAGGATACCGGCCTGGCCGTCGTGTTCGTCGAGCTGGGCCAGGACGTTCATATCACCGGCGGGGACCTCGAGGCGGCGATCGACGGGGGCGTGAAGAAAGGCTACACCGAGGGATACCTGAGGAAGTCGTCGCTGGGAGATCCCCTGGAGCGTGTGAACACCGGAGACAACACGCCGGCGGTGATCCACATACGGATCGTTCCGGGAGACAGACTCAGGCTCTGCGTCGTGCCGAAAGGCGGCGGCGCCGAGAACATGAGCAGGATTGCCATGCTGAAACCGGCAGACGGCGTCGAGGGAGTGAAACAGTTCGTGGTCGACTCGGTGCGCACCGCTTCGGCCAATCCCTGTCCCCCGATCGTCGTCGGCGTTGGTATCGGCGGGACCTTCGAGCTCTGCGCGTTCAATGCGAAGAAAGCGCTTCTGAGAGAGATCGGCAGCACGCACCCCGATCCATTCTACGCCGGGCTCGAAAAGGAGCTTCTCGTTAAGGTGAACGATACGGGAATCGGCCCGCAGGGGCTCGGAGGCAGGATCACGGCGCTGGCCGTTCATATCGAAGTCGCTGCGTGTCATATCGCGTCGCTGCCGGTGGCGGTAAACCTGAATTGCCACGCGGCGCGTCACAAGGAAGTCATACTGTAGCACACTATCACTTTCAGGCAGGTGAATGATGGCAGAGTACAAGCTTACCGTTCCTCTCGATACAGATGTCGTGAGCAAGCTCAAGGCGGGTGACAGGGTTACGCTGACCGGAGACGTGTACACGGCACGCGATGCGGCACACAAACGGCTCGTCGATCTTCTGGGGGAAGGCAAGGAGCTCCCGATGCCCCTTCAAGGCCAGGTCATCTACTACGTTGGCCCGTCGCCGACGCCTCCGGGCAAAGCGATCGGATCCGCCGGTCCGACGACGAGTTACCGTATGGACCCGTACACGCCGGCGCTCATAGAGAAAGGTCTGAAGGGTATGATCGGCAAGGGCGAGCGGTCAGAGCCGGTTGTCGACGCGATGAAGGAACACGGCGCGGTCTACTTCGCCGCTACCGGCGGCGCTGCCGCGTTGATATCGAAGCGGATCACGAAGGCCGAGATCATCGCGTACGAGGACCTCGGCTCCGAGGCGATCCGGAAGCTGACCGTCGAGGACTTTCCCGTGATCGTCGCACAGGACAGCCAGGGCGGCAATATATACAAGGAAGGGCAGAAGAAGTACGCCCGGTAACAGCTCTCGAGGTGGACATTGTCCCGTTCCAGGGTGCTGATCGTTATTCCCGCGAGGTACCATTCCACGCGGTTTCCCGGCAAGCCGCTCGCCCCGATCCGGGGCGAACCGATGATCCTGCACGTATACCGGCGCGCGTCGGCGGTACGGAGCGCCGACAGGGTCGTCGTAGCGACCGACGATGAACGGATACGTTCCGTAGTCGAATCGGCGGGCGGCGAGGCCGTCATGACCGGAAGGGGGCACCGGACGGGGACGTCCCGCGTCCGCGAGGTCGCTTCCATGTTCCGGTTCGGTATCGTCCTCAACGTACAGGGAGACGAGCCGCTGTTTCCCGTTCGCGGTGTCGAGAGGATGATTGCATGCATGCGGGAAAACAGCCGTATCGTGATGGGAACGCTTGCATCCCGGTCTGACGACCCAGCGGCCTTCGGGAGGTCCGACGTCGTAAAGGTTGTTGTGGACCGCAGCGGTAACGCGCTTTACTTCTCCAGGTCGCCCGTGCCGTTCGGCCCCGGAAGATTCCTTCATCATATCGGTGTCTATGCTTACCGCCGGTCATTTCTTCTTCGGTTCGGCTCGCTGAAGCGTGGTCCCCTCGAAGAGAGGGAATCGCTCGAGCAGCTCAGGGCGCTGGAGAACGGGTACGGAATAAGGGTAATCACCTGCAGGGGCACGTCGATGGGTGTCGATCGACCCGGCGATATAAAAAGAGTTGAAAAGCGTTTGAAAAGCAGTTAAGGTGTTGGAGGTTTTTACAACCGCCGCAAACACGACAATGGCCGGAGAGAGGGCAGGTTGGGCAAGATTACAAAATACATATTCATCACGGGCGGGGTGGTGTCGTCCCTGGGAAAAGGTATCGCCAGTTCATCGATAGGCCTGCTGCTCAAACAGCGCGGTTTGAACGTCGTCCTCCAGAAATTCGATCCCTATCTCAATGTCGATCCGGGCACGATGAGCCCGTTCCAGCACGGTGAGGTTTTCGTCACCGACGACGGCGCCGAGACGGACCTCGATCTAGGTCACTACGAGCGTTTCATCGACCGTGACCTGAGCCAGCGTTCTAACGTGACGGCCGGCCAGATATACGAGGCGGTGATCAACCGGGAGCGCGACGGCGGATACCTTGGAAGGACGGTACAGATCGTTCCGCATGTGACCGAGGAGATCAAGGGCCGCATCCGTTTCGCCGCGGAGAACGGGGAGAACGTCGACGTGGTCATCACCGAGATCGGGGGAACGTCCGGTGACATCGAGGGGCTGCCGTTCCTCGAGGCGATCAGGCAGTTCAGACTCGACGTTGGGAGACGGAACACACTCTACGTTCACCTCACGCTCGTTCCCTATATCAAGGCGGCCCGCGAACTCAAGACGAAACCGACGCAGCACAGCGTTAAGGGCATGCGGGAGATCGGTATCCAGCCGGACATTCTCGTCTGCAGGACGGACAGGCCCCTGAGCCAGGAGATCAAGAGCAAGATTGCCCTCTTCTGCAACGTCGAGGAAAAGGAGGTCATCGAGGCGCGCGACGTAGACTCGATCTACCAGGTGCCGCTCCAGTTCCACAAGCAGGACCTGGACGATATCATCGTCGAGAAACTCGGCATACAATGCCCTCCGCCCGACCTCGTCGAGTGGGAGAAGATGGTCCACAAGATCTACTCGATGACCGAGAGCGTCGATATCGCAATCTGCGGCAAGTACGTGCACCTCGTCGACGCCTACAAGAGCATCATCGAATCGTTCATACATGCCGGGGTTGAGAACGACGTGCACGTGAATATAAAGTGGGTGGATACGGAGAAGGTGGAAGCGGAAGGCCCCGAAGCGCACCTGGAGGGCATGCATGGGGTGCTCGTGCCGGGGGGATTCGGCGACAGGGGGATCGAGGGTAAGATATCCGCGATCCGGTACGCCCGCGAGAATGGAATCCCTTTTCTCGGTATATGCCTCGGCCTTCAGTGCGCCGTGATCGAGTTCGCGAGGGCGATGTGCGGTCTCGAGGCGGGGAGTTCCGAGTTCGAAGACGACGTGCCCCACCCGGTGATCGACCTGATGATCGAGCAGCGGAACCGGTCGAAAATGGGCGGGACGATGCGGCTCGGCGCCTACCCGTGCGTGCTGAAAAAAGATTCGCTTGCACGGCGATTGTACGGCGTTGCCGAGATCTCGGAGCGTCACAGGCACCGGTGGGAAGTCAACAATGATTACCGCGAAAGGCTGGAGGAGAACGGTCTCGTCATCTCCGGTCTTTCCCCCGACGGCAATCTCGTCGAGATGATCGAGCTTCCCTCTCACCCGTATTTCGTCGCCTCACAGTTTCACCCCGAACTGAAATCACGTCCCCAGAGAGCCCACCCCCTGTTCAAGGGTCTCGTTGCCGCGGCAAAGAGGTTCAGGCGGGGCGCATGCGGCGAACGCAACGCCTCGACGGCCGCCCGGCAGGATGTGTGATCGGAGGGGGCATGGGATCCATCACTATTAAGGGAAAAAGTATTTCATTGCAATCGACACCGTTGCTGATCGCCGGTCCGTGTGTCCTGGAAGACGGTGACGATGCTCTCCGCGTTGCTGAACGCTGCGCCGAGCTTGCCTCGAAGGAAGGCTTTTATTATATATTCAAATCGAGTTATCTCAAGGATAACAGGTCATCGATCGATTCGTACACCGGCCCGGGACTCGACGACGGCCTCGAAATGCTCTCTGCGGTCCGTGAGAAGACAGGGGCGCCGGTGCTTACCGACGTGCACGGGCGTGACGAGGTGGCTCCTGCGGCCGGTGTGTGCGACGTCATCCAGATCCCGGCGTTTCTCGCAAGGCAGACGAGCCTGATCGTCGCCGCCGCGCGTTCCGGCAGGGTCATCAATCTCAAGAAAGGGCAGTTCCTTTCTCCCGATGAGATGGGGCTCGCCGTGGCGAAGGCGCAGCGGAGCGGCGCCGGGGGAGTGATGATAACGGAGCGCGGAACGTTCTTCGGGTACAACAACCTGGTGGTGGATTTCACCGCCTTTCCGAGGATGAAGCGTTTCGGTGTACCGCTTATCTTTGATGTGACGCACTCGCTGCAGCTTCCGGGCGGACTCGGCGACCGTTCGGGCGGAAGGCCCGAATACGGGCGCGCCATGGCTCGAGCCGCCGCCGCCGCGGGCTGTGACGGGCTTTTTATCGAGACGCACTTCGATCCCCTCTCGTGCCGATGCGACGCCGAGGCAATGTTCCCGATGGACGAGCTTCCGCATCTGCTCGCTGATGTGTCACGGGTGTTCCTGCTGGTGCGTGAAATGACGGAGATTGGAGGATGAATATCGTGGGTGACGGGCATCCAGATATGGCCGGTGCAAAGTCGGCTGGGAAGAAACGCGGCGAAAAGAAACGTGCGTCCGGAGGAGATTCCCCGGCGGGAAAGCGCGAGGACGTTCTTGAACTGGGGCGTGAGGTGATAGCGCTCGAGCTCGACGGGCTCCGGGAACTTCTCCGGGGGATAGGCCCCGGGTTCGAGGGGGCCGTGGAACTGCTGCTCGACTGCAGGGGGAAGGTTATTGTATGCGGCATCGGCAAATCGGGGATCGTGGCCCGAAAGATCGCGGCGACGCTGAGCAGCACGGGAACGCCCGCCGTCTATCTCCATCCAGTCGAAGCCGGACACGGGGACATGGGCATGGTGGGCGAGGATGACGTGTTTCTCGCCGTCAGCAAGAGCGGCGGCAACGAGGAGATCGCGAAACTTCTGCCATACCTGAAGGCGATCAAGGTGAAGATGATCTCGATAACGGCGAGCGAGCGTTCACCGCTGGCCGGGGCGAGCGATATCGTTCTCTCGACCGGGGTCTCGAAGGAAGCCTGCCCGATGGACATGATCCCGACGACAAGCACCACGGCGGCGATGGTCCTCGGTGATGCACTGGCGGTGGCGATTTTCAGGAGCCGTAATTTCGGCAGGGAGGACTTTGCCAGGCTCCACCCGGGCGGGGTGCTCGGCAAGCGTCTTCTTATCACCGTGAACGAGCTTATGCACCGCGGCGAGGATGTTCCGCTCGTCGCGGAGAACGTGCTGCTGAGCGAGGCCCTCCTAGAGATCGCCAACAAGCGCCTCGGGTGCACGGGCATCGTCAACGGTCGGGGAGAGCTGGCCGGGATCATCACCGACGGTGATATCAAGCGCATTCTCATTAAGAACCCCAAGGCGCTCGAGACCAGCGTGTCCGAGCTCATGACACCAGGTCCCCGCACCATACGCGCTGACGAGCGAGCCATCAAGGCACTCGAGCAGATGGAGATGAATCCGAAGGGCCCGATCACCCAGCTCTTCGTCACCGGCGAGGGTGACCGGCCTGTCGGGATAGTCCATATCCACGACATCCTGAGGGCCGGTCTGAAGTAGAATCGAGTTCTACAATTCAGAGCTGCAGGATGCGGCGGGCGCCGCCGCGCGTGACGGGTGATTCAATCACAAGGTGAATACGACGGATAAGCGGCCGGCGAGGCCGCCGTGCCTTCGCGGTGCATCCGTCTCTCCAGGCTCTGTCGGCTGGACGGGTTTCGTTTCTGGTGGCTTCTCATCCTTTCCGAACGGTGCGGCTGCGAACAAGGATAGATGGAAAGCAATGCCGTCAGTGGCGTGAAATGTAAATGAAGGTTCGAGCTGGATCGCGTATGTGTTGGTGAGATCGATCCGTACGTCATGAGAAACATACTTGAAGAAAAAGGGATAGAGGATCTCCTTTCGCTCGAGCCATCTGAGGTCTCCCTCGTCCTGCCACCATTCGAAGCGGCCTTCCAGATCGATTTCGAAACGTCCCGCACGGATGAGCGCCCCGGCACCGATAAACCACGTGTCGAGACGGCCGTCGAGTGGGCCTAGCCTGTAACGCTTCGACAGGAACACATCCCAGATAATGAAGGGCCACACATCGAAGAACGAGTCGCCAGAATGCATTATACGTACCCGCTCCCAACCGGCAAAGGCCCGGAAGCTCCCGAACGGCAGGACATCGAGCCGGAGTGCTGTATCGATAAGCTCGAAATCCTGCAGTCTCATGTACCTCGTACCGTCCTTGTACATCTCGATATCGCCGACGCCTTCGTGATGGTCGATAGCGAATATGAATCCGGGCAAGCGGGAGCCTGCCGATCGATCCCTGCTGATTCCTCCGGGTGTGCCGGTCCGCACGATTCCACGGCTCAACGTGACGCCGGCTGAAACGCGCCGGAAATAGAGTAAGTTCTCGAATCCGTGATCATTCTCGCCCTCGCCGAGCAACAGCTCACATCCACCACTGATATCCAGACGGGAACGGCCGAATGCCGCACCGGCCTTTCCAGACAGCATCCGGACTTCGAATGGGAAATTAAACGGGAACCTGTAACCCAGCATCGTTTCGGTAAACTCGATCCGTGACCGGTACGTTGCCGCCAGCATGTAGAGGTCGAGCCGCCTGTACCACCGTATGGCTCCCTCGAATGACGCGGCGCCACCGTCCTCGCCGCCCACGGAGCCCAGGAGTCGTAACCGATCGATTCCAAGAGTGCAGATCGGACGTTTCGAATCCCAGCCGAGCAGTATACGCCCCCCCACGCTCGATCGTCCACCGCGCATGCGGTCGTTATCTGTATATACGTTGTTCTGTTTGAGTGTGAGAGTATTTTGCCCGAAGGTGACTCCGTAGAGAAATTTTCCTTTCCGGAAGAGGCTGCGCATGCGCAGGTCGCATATATGGTAATCGTGCAGGCGGAATCTGCTCTTTTCGAAGTACAGATCCTGGTACGAGATGACATAGGATACCCGGGCACGACGGAGTGAGTCGAGTTCATACAGGAACGCCTGATCGGAAGCGCCAAGGATGATCTCCCTGACAGGGAGATCCACTGCCAGTGACGGCCCGGCCGGGGCGGTTACGAGCAGAACGATGGCTGCGAGAGCTGAACGCCGGAACCTTTTTGCGGGCTCCGGCGTCAGTGTCCAACCGGGTGAATCGTGTTTCGAGCTGATGTAACACACCTTTTACTGGAGTATATTCATCACATCTTCCCAGTCGGTTCTCGTCATGCCGGGGAAGAGGCCTCCAAAGGTATAATCGTTATCCGGAAAATATGGGAACTCGATCTCAGGGTCGAGTAAGTTTACAAACGGGACCTCGAGCAACAGGATTAACTAGTAGCCGGCCCAC
>DAOVFR010000103.1 GCA_030672805.1 Candidatus Krumholzibacteriota bacterium | reverse complement strand
AAATGACGTAGGCGAAGTCGTCACCGTACCGAAGGCTCGAATCCAGCTCGCTCCCCGTCACACCCTCTGCGATTATCCCGGGAGCGTGTCCGGTCAGGCCGGGAACGGCGGAGATGATCGCCGCCGCCTCGGGAGAAGCCGTGGGGTCGGTAGCCGCCAGGGCGACAATCCGTTCGGCGATGTCCCGGGCAATCGAATCGTCCAGATCATAAAGGATGCGGCGCAAACCGGATGACGAACCCGCACCCCGCGGGACGGGTGGAAACCACGGAACGGCATCGGACAGATCGCCGCAGCCGCGGAGATCATCCCACCAGGACGGTGGCCGATAGCCGCGGGCGTCACCCCTCACCGCATTCCGCGCCAGTCCGTCCGAGATTTCCGAAGATATCGTGCCCAGCCTGCCGCCCCACCGGAGTTCCTTGACACGGGAAGTGGAGAGCAACACATACGTCCTGTCCCACGGCAGCGCAATGGTGCTGAGTTGCGGCCGGCTCGCCGCGTACTCGATCACGGCCGGATCGGCTGTGACCATCACGTCGATCACGCCCTCGAGCAGATCCCGTGCGTCGTACATGGAGGTTTCGATGAACTCGATGACCGGCCCCTCCGCACCGAAAGACGGGTGGAGCCTGACCGCGCGCCCGGACAACCCGCCAGGCCCTCCTCCAGGTGTTACAACCCGGTAAGGTCCCGTTCCGAGCGGCCAGCGAGAGTACCCGGATGATTTCGCCACCGCGAACGCGGAAGCGGAAAGGGCACGGGGAACCTTCCGGTGACGTTGCTTGAAGTACACGCGTAGAACCCAGTCACCATCAACGGTGACTGAATCAATGCCGGCACCCCGTATCATTGGTTCGACCGCCGCGCTCCGCCAGCTCCGCGCCACATCGCGAGCGGTTACGGGAGTCCCGTCCCAGAACCGGGCGCCCACACTCAACTCGAACGTCCAGCGCCTGCCTCCATCACCACGGTCCCACGACCCGGCGAGGCCGGCCTGCACCTCCCCGAGACAATCAACGGTGATCAGGGTTTCGTATAGATGGCGGAAAAGCAGGCGCTCACCGGGATTACGGGCCCATGGAGCGTGTTCGGGCCGGACTGAGTTGAGCAGCGCCACCGTTACCGAGTCCGCAAACTCCACCGGTCCCGGTAATATCTCACATTCCGGCGGGATTGCGGGCGCCGGCCTCATCACCTGCCGCTTTCCGCAGGAGGCCAGGACAACAAGCGCAACAGCACCGATCGTTTTTAGTAAAACTGATAAACGCATTAGCGGATTCCATTATACCCTGGATAACGTACATGAACTTCGAATCCAGATCAAGATGTTACATCCGGATCGGTAATGATAACGAGCTGCGATACGCCGGTTCCTGCATTCCTCATAACGTTACGACATCCTCTGTATAACGTACGAGACGGCGATGATTACAAAGAAGTATACAATCACCACCGAATAGGAAAGTTTCCAACGCACGGTAATTCCGCAGAACTCCGCATCCCCCCGCCCCCGCACCCCCGGCGCAAGGAGTGACAGGATTACGGCGGTGCCCGCAGCGACGGCGAAGCCGGTCAGGTTCCACCAGAGCCATGATATATCGGTCAGCCGCCAGAATGCCATATTGGCTGCGATACCTGCCAGCACACCGGTAACAACGTGAACGGATCCGATGCGCCTCATTGTAAGACCGAGCAGGAATGCTGCGAGGATCGGACCGTAAATGAGGCTGCCAATGGCATTGATCAGGACGATGGTCGTGTGCCGTGACGCCTCACCGACACCGGTGAATGCAAGAGCAGCCGATATGCAAAATACACCCCATAAGAGGGTGAACACCTTCGACACGATAAGATAATGCCTTTGTGTCGCATTCGGTCTCACGTAGGGCCTGTAGAAATCCTGCAGGGTCACCGCGCTGAGCGAGTTGATCGACGAATCCAGGCTCGACATCAGGGCCGAGATGATTGCGATGAACACGAATCCCACAACGCCTGGAGGCAAAAAGTTAAGTATGAACATCGGGACCATGCGGTCCGGGTCCTGTCGCAGCATGTCCGTTACGGCCGCCGGCCCGGTGTGCATGCCCGTTGCGATGCGGCCGAGCAGATCCGGGCTCGCGAACACCGCCCCCACGAGAACACCCATCACGCAGTACATCAATACCACAGGGAAACGACCGAATACGTTGAACAGGAGGGACTTTCTGACACCCCCCATATCACCCACCGTCAGTTCCCGCTGCACCTGGCTCTGATCGCACCCGTAGTACGAGGCGTACAGGAATACACCGCCCAGCGCCATCGGCCAGAAACCGTACTCTCCACCGGAGGACAATCCCCAGTGTTTGAAATCGAGGATGACGGATCGTTCCGGAGACAACAAATCCCAGGCGGCACCCCAGCCGACCAGCCGCAGGGCCGCTATACCGCAGACACCGATCCCCACGATGATGATCAGCATCTGGATCAGGTCGCTGATGATCACTGCTTTGATTCCACCCAGGGCGTCGTAAATCATCGTCACCGCACCGATGATCAGGATCGCCTGGAATGTCGAGAGCGGCAGGGCCGTCGAGAGAATCAGCCCGCCCGCCAGCACCGAGACGGCGGTGGCCAGCCCCCGGCCAAGCTGGAAGAGCACACTCACAAGAACACGTGTCCTCCTGTCAAACCGTCGCTCGAGATACTCGTATATGCTGATGTAACCTCCACGGTGAAGTGCCGGCATGATAAACAGTATGACCAGGAGCAGACCGATCGGCACACCGAACTCGTAGCATAGCCACTTCATGCCGCCCCCTTGCTTGATCGCTACGAATGCGGGCGCCGAGATGAAGCTGATCGCACTCAGCTGCGTGGCCATCGTCGAAAAACCGGATAGCCACCAGGGAGTTTTCCTCCCCGCGAGATAGTAATCCCGGATATTACGCTGCTTCCTGCCGAGCAGCACGGCGATCATTACGATGCCGGCCATGTAGACCGACACAACCGCCCAGTCAACAGGCGCCATTGCTTCCCTCTCCTATATATCTATGCCGAGCGTCTCAAGACGTCCACGCGCAACTTCCACTTTGAATATCCTGTAATTCCGGCAGAAGGCGTTCTATTTCAATTCATCAAGCCCCAATTCATCAACAATCCAGTCAATATCAATGATTTCAAAACCCTTCTCTTTACGCATTCTGTCCATTCCATGTATGTGCAGCTTGACCAATTCTATCAGTTTCGGCCGCATGGAAGGGATACGTGAAGCCTCGCGAGGCGTCATATCGTCGAGCATCGGCAAGGGCTCATCCAGAAAACCGGAATAGTGTTTTTCATAGAACTTCTTCATTAACTGCCTTTTAATCTCCGGGGGGATGTCATCCGGTGATTCGTCGGGCTCGTTACCAGAATCCGCGTGTTCTTCCAGCAGGAGTTCGATCGGTATAATTTCTTCATCCACAAGTTTGAGCCTTTTCTTGAAGTAAGACCCGGCAAGCTTCTTGGCAAATTCATACAATACCTGCCCCCGCACTTCGACCATCAGCTCATCATCTGTCAGGCGCACCGATCCAAGTACTCCAACGCCATCTTCTTCTTCATCTCCATGCTGAATCAATTCCCTGGCCTCTTTCTCGATCAGCTTTGCCTCTCCACGTCTCAACCATTCGTAGTAGGAAACATCAGGCGGGTCATCCGGTTCAAGCGTCCGATCCCCATCTATTTCGAAATCGGGCTTTTCCTCGAGTATCGATTCGATCTCCCCGCGCGGCACGAGAAGTTTGTAAAAAGCCCTGCATTGATCCGCATCCAGCGATGCGATCATCTGCTCCCTCATTATTGCACCAAGCTCGTCGACCAGCTCAAATGCTTCGACGAAGTGCTCCGCGAGGTAGCGTTTGACAGCTTCGTCGGATATGCTGTTCATCGTTCTCTTTGCGCGGTGCCGGATTTCAGACAGAAACGATTCATACAGTCTATCGGGAAGGTGCACGCCATCACCGGTAAGGCGTGTGAAATGGGGATAGTGGGTGATCCATACTACCATCCTGGCAAAACGCACCGCACTTCTTGCCGTATTACGGTCAAAGACGATGAACCGCCCCCTCTCCATGTCCAGAAGGTCAATGCACTCCATTGCCGTATCATCAAGTATCTTCTGCACCTCGAGTATTGCCGGGATAGCGTGGCACCGGTATTCGGCCATATAACGCTCGTCATTGTTCAATCCGGGCCAGCCCTCACTCTTCCATATTTCCCCGATCGAAGCCGTACCATCACCTTTACCGATAGTCAGGTATTGCATGAGCGCAATATCGGCGCCTTGAATAAATGCCGGGTCCCCTTCGAGCCAGGATGGGGCACAGTTTTCGGCTTTTATTCTGAATTCCTCTTTGCCGACCTTGCCGACCACATATTTTATCGACTTCGGCTGCCAGGCGCCATCCACTCTCAACCATTTGTCATAGGCCGCCCTGCCGAACGGAAAATGGGAACATTCAGGGGGGCAATCAATCCTGGTGCCGCGGCGGGCTCCACAACAGCTATTGCAGATAAACCCGTCCAACGCGGAGCAATTGCGCCTGGCTTTACGCCCGCATACAGCACAGACAGCAGCTCGTTCTTTACTCATGGAAGCACTCTCCAAAGTTCGATAATATTCCAAAAGGGACTTCAGAATAGCAAACAGGAATCCATGTTGTAAATAGATTCAAACTCACTAGCCTTCAGGACTGTAGGGGTCTTCCTTTTTTGATCTTCTTGTTAAGATGTATCATAAACTCAATATATGGATAGGGTCTTACAGTCAGGATGACGTTAACTTATTGACAAATCAACCGGTAGATCGGACAGGAAAGTCTATCCCTGAAACTCTTGATTGAGACGACAGACCGGCTGATAAAAATTCAGTTTTTCCTTGAGGCGCCGGCTTGTTTCATTCAGTCATGAAGGTTCATTTTTCTCAGCAGTTCCGCGAAACGCGGGTCGCTGCGGATCGGTTCAAACCTCCAGCTCTCTTTCAAACCGATAACTATAAAATCCCGTTTCTGGTATGCCTCTTCGAGCCACTCGAAAGCAAGGTCCTTTTCACCGAGATAAATGGCGGTTGTAATAATCAACCGGACTGCATCACTATTTTTCTCGGGTAGTTTCAGCATATCCTCGAGCAGCGCCCTGGCCTCACCGGTCCTTCCGGACATCGCATATGCCGGGGCAAAATTGAAATGTGCCAGGCTGTCACCAGAGAGCTCCACCGCTGTCTGTATCTCTCGAAGGCCCTCTTCGATCCTTGCGTTCTTGATGTACAGAATACCTTTCATAATATGCAGTTGGGGGGCATCGAGACCCACCTCGATGGTTTCCGTGATTACCTGTTCCGCCAGGTCCCTTTCACCTGCCGAGAACAGAATATGTGATTCTGCGAGACCCATTCTCGCGTCCATGGGATCAAGTTCCCGCGACCGCCGGACTTCTGCAATCGCTTCCTCATGCCGCCCCATGCTCGAAAGGAAATTGGCATAATATATGTGCGCCGTTGTATAGCCGGGCTTGTGCTCTATGGCGCGCAGGAAATACTCCTCGGCACCCTTCCAGTCCCAGTCGATCAGGAACCTTACATCGGCAAGCATTGTGTATGCCTCGGCAAGCGTTCCGTCGATCGCCAGTGCCTTCTCGGCCCAATCCCTTGATTTCAGCAATTCCTCATTATTATCCAAGCCACCCAGGACAAACAGATTGTTGTACGCTTCGGCTATTGCGGTATATGCGAGAGCAAAGCCGGGATCCTTCGCGATCGCCTGCTCCAGATAGTCTATTGCCCTGTACTGTGTCCCTGCTTCCCAATTGTTGACGAACTGGTTGATGAGAAAGCGAGCTTTCAGGTACATGTTCTGCACATCGGGATCAACCGGCCGGGCCCCGGATAACCCGGCCCGCTCCTTCGGAGTAACAACAACCTTGATCTCTCGCGCGATAGCACTCGCCACCTCCTTCTGCAGGGCGATCACGTCCGCAAACTGACGCTCGTAATCATCCGCCCATATGTGCATGTCAGTCGCCGCCTCGATGAGCTGTGCCGTGATCCTGACTTTGCCCCCAACGAGCATCGCGGATCCCTCAACCACCGCGGCGACGTTGAGCTCCCGGGCGATTTCCTTGAGAGATTTATCCGTGTCCTTGTAACGCATGGCGGATGTCCGCGATATCACCTTGAGCGCCTTGATGCGCGACAGCTCCGTGATAATAGCCTCTGTCATGCCGTCGGCGAAG
The DNA here is from genome assembly GCA_030672805.1 of Candidatus Krumholzibacteriota bacterium. GTDB lineage: Bacteria > Krumholzibacteriota > Krumholzibacteriia > Krumholzibacteriales > Krumholzibacteriaceae > DAOVFR01. The sequence goes on along the minus strand of DAOVFR010000103.1, from coordinate 1,768 downwards.
TAATCCTGTGACGGATCGCCCGAGAGATTTGCGAGCGGCAGAACGGCGATGGAATCGATTTCTTTTGCTTGCTCGGGAAAGAGGCGCGGCCAGGCGAGTATCACGGCAGCGGTTATGACTGCGACTGCCGCGATTGCGAATCCCCACGCTTTCCTTCCGGTCTTGTCTGCCGTGGAACCCGTAACACGGCCGGGCGATTTTGCCTGTTTCTCGAACGACTGCAGGTCGACGAGCAGATCGTCCGAGTGCTGGTAACGCTCCCCGGGGTTCTTTGCCATCGCCTTTTTTGTGATTCTTTCCAGCTCAACCGGAGCGCCTGTCCTCAGTGCTGTCATCGGCGTGGGATCCTCATTCAAGATCGAGTAGATAACGGCCTGTTCGTAGTCGCCCTTGAATGGCAACTGTCCCGTCACCATTTCATATATGATCACTCCAAGTGACCAGATATCGGAACGGCAGTCAATTTCCTCTCCCCGTTCCTGCTCCGGTGACATGTATGACACCGTGCCCAACGTCGTCCCTTCTATCGTCAGTTGCATTCTGACCGTCGACTTCGCCAGGCCGAAGTCCATGATCTTGACCAGCCCACTTTCAGTGATCATGATATTGTCCGGCTTGATATCACGATGCACTATTCCTTTCCTGTGGGCTTCGTTCAAACCTTCCGCAATCTGCATTGCAATTTTCCGCATTTCATCCAGTTTCAGAGGACCTGACTTGATTATGCTCTTGAGACTCTTCCCTTCAACATACTCCATCGCTATGAAGGATTGCCCTTCCGCTTCATCGATCTCAAAAATCGTGCAGATGTTTGGATGACTCAATGAAGCAGCGGTTTTCGCCTCGTGGATGAAGCGTGCTTTCTCGTCCCCGCTCCCCAGGACCTGGGGTGCAAGAAACTTCAAAGCAGCAAAACGGTCGAGCTTCGTATCCTCCGCCCTGTAAACGACACCCATCCCACCGCGACCGAGCTCTTCGACGATTTTGTAATGCGAGACGGTTTTACCGATCATGACGACCCAGGCATTCTTTTAACCACAATTTACAACTCAATAACCGGCAACATGTATCAATAGTCATAGCTCATTGCTCCGGCTTGATCTTGTCGAGCAGCGCACTGAACCGGGGATCCGCTCGGATACTGTCAAAGGCCGGATCGTTGCTCATGACAATCAACCATTGGTCACGTTCTTCATAAGCCTTATCCAGCCATGCGAATGCCTGATCAAATTCTTCGAGTCCCAGGTAGACCAGAACAAAATACATCGATCGTACATATTCACACTTGGACCGCTCCCGGAGCTCGGCAAGCACATTTCTGGCTTCGGCCGCCCTGCCGCTCATGCCGTACATCCAACCGAGCATCGACAACATCCACGGATTTCTACTGGACAGATCCACCGCCTTGCGGCTCTCGGCTATGGCGTCATCGTATCTCGACTGATAGAAATAACAGACTCCGAGCAGCCAGTGCGCGAGTACGTAGTCCGGATCCAGCTCGAGTGCTCTTTTCAACTGTGCTGTCGCCCGATCTAATTCCCGTAATCCTATCAAGTTCCACCCGTACTGCGTATAGGCATGAATCGAGATCGGATCCACCTCTATCGCCCGCTCGTTCTCAAACAGGGCCTCATCACTTCGATCCGTGAAGAGCAGAGTTGTAGAATACCAGTAATGGGCCGGTGTGTAGCCCGGATTTAGCTCGATCGCCCGCTTGAATTCGCTCTCCGCCGCCGATAAATCCCAACCGTATTGTTGATGGATCCAT
>DAOVFR010000288.1 GCA_030672805.1 Candidatus Krumholzibacteriota bacterium | reverse complement strand
GTACGCCCGCCTTGACGCCATGCGGCAGGTGCGGCAGTGAATCGAACGAGCCGTCGGGAGACAGCGCCGCCAGGAGACCAGCCTCGAGCGCCGTCTCCGGCTCATCCTCCGATTTGCGCACTACGAACGAAACAACCCTTTTTGCACAGATGTAATTATCCCTCCCCATGAGCCTCGCCACACGGATACGCGGCCCGAGCACTTCGGCCACGATCGGCATCTCCCGCGAGAAGAGCTGTTCCTGGAGGTTGCGCGTATGGGTCGAAACGATAATCCGCTCTTCCGTTCCCGCCCCGAAGAGAACCGCAGGTACGAGATAGGCAAGCGATTTGCCCGTACCCGTTCCCGCCTCTACGAGTGCGGTCCCTCCGGCCTGGAATGCATCGAGAACTGTGCGTGCCATATCGAGCTGCCCGTGACGCCTCTCACCGAGAATGGAGAAGATCCTCTCGAAGCACGACTCTAAACCCGTTTCTAATGTACCTGTCGTATTATCTTGTGTTTTTGCTAGTTGCAATGACGCCCGGCTGTCTTCCGCCCCGGGTTGCGGGGACGTCTCTACACCCTTGATCGAGGCCGCGGCCTCGATCAGGGGAAGACCCTCGAAGCGGCATGTCCGGGCTATGGTAACAAGGTGAGGAGGAGGTACGGGACCTGAGGCAAGCCTCGATACGATTTCGTCCGCCGAGAGCGGAACCCCCTCGGGCATGAAGGGCATAAACGCATCCGGCACGCCGCCCCGGGCCGTATTTGGATGAAGATCGTCTGTCCGTTTTTCCGGCATCTCGAGACCCTGGTGCGTATTACTCTTTCGCTTTCCTGGTCCCCCTGATCGCGCAGAACCTGCCACACATCGAGCAGAGCTCGTCGGAGTCACCGGAACTCTTGTCATGCATGCTCCTTGCCTTTTCCGGATCGATGCTGCCGGCCAGCATTGTGTCCCAATCAAGCTCGGCCCTGGCGCGCGAGACCGCCTTATCCCAATCCGCCGCACCGCGAAGTCCCTTCGCGATATCGCCCGCATGGGCCGCGATCCTTGTCGCCATCACCCCTTCGCGTACATCCTCGACGGTCGGCAGGCGGAGATGCTCGGCCGGCGTGACATAACAGAGATAATCGGCACCGTACCAGGCGGCCACGGCGCCCCCGATCGCCGCGGTGATGTGGTCGTACCCCGGTGCAACGTCACAGACGAGCGGTCCCAGCACGTAGAACGGAGCCCCCTTGCATACCTTCTTCTGGAGGATCATGTTGGCGGGAATCTCATGGATCGGCACGTGCCCCGGTCCCTCGACTATGACACCGACGCCCCGCCTGCGCGCCCTCTCGACAAGCTCGCCAATGACGAGAAGCTCGCCGATCTGCGCACGGTCGGTCGAATCGGCGATGGCGCCCGGTCTCAGTCCGTCGCCGAGGCTGAGTGTGACGTCGTACCGCTCCGCTATATCGAGAAGCCTGTCATAATTTTCGTAGTACGGGTTCTCCTTCCCGTTGTGCATCATCCACTGGAGAAGAAAACAGCCTCCCCTGCTCACTACCCCGGCCAGACGTGTCCGGGCCACCTCCCTGGCGAGGCGCAGCGTGAGGCCGCAGTGGATCGTCATGAAATCGACCCCGTCGGCGGCCTGGCGTTCGATCACATCAAAGAAACCATCTTCAGTACAATCGACCACCTCACCGCCCCGTCCCGCCGTCTCGACGACCGCCTGGTATATCGGCACCGTGCCGAGAGCAACGGTGCAATCAGCCAGGATTGACCGGCGCACGCCGTCTATATCCCCTCCCGTTGAAAGGTCCATGATCGTATCGGCACCGGCCTCGACGGCCGCCTTGAGCTTCTCCATCTCGATGTCTATACTGTCCTGGTCGGGACTCGTACCTATATTCGCGTTCACCTTCGTCCGCAGTCCCTCGCCGATACCGAGCGGTTTGGAGTGTTTACGGGCTGTACCCGTGATGACGACCCTGCCTTCACGGACAAGCTTCCGTAAAGATTCGGGTTCCATCGATTCTTCCTCCGCCACCCTCAGCAGAGCAGTGCTGATCTCCCCGTTTATAGCCTTCTGAAACTCGGTCAAGTCGCATGCCTCCTCGTTTATGCAGCGGGGCTGCGGATAAGCAGCGGGCGGGGCCCGTGAGCTTGCTCGCAGGTGACGACCGTCCGCCCCAGCCGCATGATGACCGGTGCAAAACATCCACACCGACATCATAGTATACGGCCATACGGCCCGCACGTCAAGATGCCCGGGGCTTACTGGACGTACTCATGGATTAAATATATTGTACTGAACGGATATCGCAGGAAGGAAACGAACCAGCTGGGCGCTCACTTAAGCAGTACCATCTTCCGTGCTATCGTCTCCTTACCCGCCCTGAGGGTACAGTAGTACACGCCCGATGAGACCTGCACTCCCTGCTCGTTCTTCCCGTCCCAGAACTCCTCCATGGTCCCAGGACCAAGCTCCTTCCCAGACACCAATCTACGCACCAGTCTGCCGGATACATCGTAGATGTTAAGCCATACCCTTTCTCCGGCAGGCAGCTCAAATACGATCTTCGTCCCGGGATTGAAGGGATTCGGGTAGTTCTGGTAGAACCTCAGCACAGCCCCGGGAACAACCACTTCCTTTAGAGCCAGCACCCGCGTGGATCCATCCCTCTCGTACACGTCAAGCCGGTACCCAACCTTACCACCCGGAACCGATTGCACCTGCCCGTCCGAGTAGCTGTAGGCCAGCTTCCCCGGGACCGACGGGACCTCGGCTATGCCCATATACGGCTCATCACCCACCGCACGGCTTATCATGAACTTCTCACAGTC
>DAOVFR010000041.1 GCA_030672805.1 Candidatus Krumholzibacteriota bacterium | reverse complement strand
TAGATATTCTGGATATGTTCTATACTCTCGACCTCGGAGCGGAGAAGCCCGATCACATCGGAGATAAGCGTCTCATCCCTTACGGCGACGATCTCCATCGCCATGAGACCGCCCGCCGACTCCTCGTCGAACTGCATGAGCGCCCTGAGGTCCTCGTACTCTTCCCTGCTCAGCTTTCGGAGCACTCCCTGTATCCGATCGGGCGGGAGAAGGCGGATGATGTCGGCTGCATCGTCACTCGCCATGAGACTGACGAGGTTCACGACTTCGGATTCGTCCAGCCTCCCCAGCGCCTCGCGCGCGTACCCTTCGTCGATGATGGTGAGCACCTCGCTGGCCGTCTCCGTATCGAGGATCGCGAAAAGCTTGATACTCCGCTCGAAGGGCAGGGTCATCACGATCTCCGCGATATCCGGTCCTCTCATCCCGTCGACCGCCGGCCCGAGAGACGACAGTTCGCCCCGCTCGAATATCGACTCGATAAGTCCTATTTTCTGTTCGAGTTCCTCTTCCATAATCATCGATCCTGGATCGTTAAAGGTCCTGTTCCGGAAAAGCTAGGATGAAAGGCAAGGGGAAAAACGTCAAGACTTTATTCTCGCGTCCCGCCCGCACCGGGATTTTCTCCTTCGATCGGATTCCGGTCGAAATCGACAGCCGGTATATAGGGGAGAACCGCTCCGCCCGAGATGATCATCTTCAGCGCCTCCTCGGGAGAGCAGTCTATTGGAATCACATCGTGCTCGGGGACAAGGAGAAAAAGGCCGGACGTGGGATTCGGCGTGGTGGGAAGAAAGATATTCACGAACGTGCGTTCGCCGCCCTTCGATTCGGGGATGTTCCACCGAGATGTTACAAAGCCGACGACATAGATCCCCTTGCGCGGGTACTCGATCATGACCGCCTTCTTGAAAACGGTCCGCTCGTGCTGAAGAAACACTTCGCTGATCTGCTTGACCGCGATATACATCCTGCTGATCAGCGGGATCCTCTTTACGAGCTCCTCTATCGAACCGATGATCCTCCTCCCGATCAGGTTGCTGGCGAATACACCCGCGATGAGAATGATCAGGACGACGCCGATGAAGCCGAGCCCTGGAATGTCGAGAATGGGATATTTCCTGGCGAGGGGTTCGAGAATGTTGTCTATCGAGATGAAGAGGCGGTACACGACGTACCCCGTCAGTACCGTTGGAAGAAGGATCAAAAGACCTGTCAGAAATCTTCTTCTGAACCAGCCCATCAGCGCTCACCCTCTCCCCCGCCGGGCATCCGGAGCAGCACATCGGCTATCCGCTGTCCCTCGAGGCGTTTGATCGTGAACCGTATTCCCTTCCATTCGATCTCTTCGCCCTCGTCGGGCACTTTCTCAACCAAGTTGTAGAGAAATCCACCGAGCGTGTCAACATCATCCATCGTGAAGGAGGTATGAAGCGCTTCGTTGAGATCGTCGAGATTCATCCTTCCCTCGATGAGGTATTCGCCGGGACCGAGGTTTCGCAGAAGCGGCGCTTCATCGTCGTACTCGTCCCGGATCTCCCCCACTATCTCCTCCAGGATATCCTCGAGGGTGACGATTCCCGATGTGCCGCCGTACTCGTCAACGACCACCGCCATGTGTTTCTTCTCCAACTGGAACTCGCGCAGGAGATCGTCTATCTTTTTCCCCTCCGGCACGTAGTACGTACTCCTCATAAGGACGTCGATTGTCATTCCTTCTGCGTCACCGGGCGATACACGCAGCAGGTCTTTCACGTACAGGATTCCCACGATCCTGTCGATGCTTCCGTTATATACCGGAACTCTCGAATGTCCCGCGTCGGAAACCTTCACCCGCGCTTCATCGAAGGACGTATGGTCATCGAGGGCGAACACGTCGATCCGGGGCACCATCACTTCCCGGACTTTCTTTGCGCCGAACTCGACGATACTGTGGATGAGCCTGCTCCCATTCTCTTCGATGAATCCCTCCCCCGGCTCATCGGCGCCGGAGATGAGAAAGAACGACGAGGCAAGCTCTTCGGGCAGTTTAGGAAACGCCGCGGACACCACATTCATTATCAATCCGGCAACGGGCTTGAACGCGAGGTAGAATGGAAACAGGGGATACGAGACCCATATCGCAAAGCGCTGCGGATTCCTGCTTGCGAGCCCGAAACCGACGACCGCCACAACGACAACAACAATAACAACGATCAGCAGCGGAAGAACATATGAACCGGGAAAATTGCAACCACCGGCGGTCCATCCGAGGAAACGGGACACGAGCAGCAGCATCATCGGAATGATCGTCACTTCCAAAGCGAGAAGTATAATGACAAGATGCAACCTGCCGAGATGCATGTACCTCGGAGCTGTTGCTCCTCTCATATCCTTCGGGAATAACCTGTCCTCATGCATCCTCGAAATGATCCCGAACGCCGCCAGAGCGCCCGAAACGAGGAAATGCAGGGCAACAAGCAGAAAAACCGGTACGAAAAATGTAAGCTCCGTGGTCATTGCGGCGCTTCAACGGCGGCTTCCCGGGGCCCCGAGGAACCGGGTCGCGTGATACCCGGATCATGCTGCGGCGACGCGTTGCTTACGCGAACAGCCTCGACAGCTCCCTCGGCGCAATCAGCCTGCCGAGAAGTTCTCTTTCCACCTCCTCCATCACGTTCTCACTCCCGGGATCATCGTGGCCGAACCCCTTCAGGTGGTACAGACCGTGCGCGAGAAGCCTGAGAAGGTATGTTACGCGCGAGACCTCTCTCCGTCCGGCCCCCTGCACCAGGCGTTTCCAGCACAGGTAAATCTCGCCGGCCGGGTCCTCCGTACCGCACCGGATGGATGCTTCCCCTCCCGTATACGAGAAGGTGAGGATTTCCACCGCGCCTCTCATACCCCGGTATCTCCTGTTCAGCTGCGCCATCCTCCGCTCTCCAACCAGGATCACCTCGACAACTGCCGTTGCCGGCGGGACAAACGAGGCAAGTGAGTCCATCAGGGGAACCGCCCCCTCAAACTCTTCCCTTCCCTTCACCCCTGGAAGGCTGCTTGGAATTATTCTCATGGACCGTTTCGTGCTCCATTTCTTCCCTGTCCCGGCGAGGATACGAAATGCGGGGATGGAAAATACCCGTAAGGAAGTTGATGAACTGCTCCCTGATGACGGCGATATCGTGAAGGGTGAGCCCGCTCTCGTCGAGCTCTCCGTCATTCATACGTGCCTCGAAGATCTTCATGACAATCGCCCTTATCCGCGGAGCCGTGGGTTCCTTCAGCGACCGGACAGCCGCCTCCGCCGAATCGGCCAGCATGATGAGCGCCGTCTCCTTCGAACGTGGCCTCGGCCCCGGATACCTGAAGTCGTCAATATTGACGCTGTCGTGTGAATCGTACTCCAACGCCTTCTGGTAAAAATAGGCCATGACGGTCGTCCCGTGGTGCTCCCGGATCGCGTCCATGATTATCCCCGGCAGGTTTTCCTTTCTTGCAAGTTCGATTCCCTCTTTCACGTGAGATGCAAGGATCAGTGCGCTCATCGTGGGGGTAAGTTTTTCGTGCTTGTTGATCTGGTCACCTTTGTTCTCGAAAAAGTACTCCGGTTTGGCAAGCTTCCCGATATCATGATAGTATGCGCTCACCCGTGCGAGCAGGCTGTTCGCATGGACATCTCCCGCAACCGCCTCGACCATGTTTCCCACCATGAGGGAATGATGATACGTCCCGGGAGTCTCGAGGATCAGCCGTTTCAGGAGCGGTCGGTTGAGATCGCTGAGTTCCATCAGTGTGAAGTTCGTCGTGACGTTGAACAGCGACTCGAAGATAGGAAGAAGAAACATAACGAGAACGGTACAGATGAAGCTGTTCACGATCCCCCAGAGTCCGCCGAGAAGAAACGTGCCGGCGGTGATCCCCTCCGTGAGGCCTAATCCAGCGATACCTATGATATAGGCGATCGACACGTACAGGAAGATACGATAGAAGTTCTTCCTCTCCCGCAGCTGCTCAATGCTGATGATCGCCGCCGTGCCGGCCAGGATCGAGACGAATGCGTGGCTCGCGGGGAGAGCGGTATGCGTGATGAGCATGAGCGCCGAGAAGAGCGTCAGGATCACCGATGCCATCGCGCCGAAGCAGGCAGTGGCCACCAGCGATACAAACGCAATCGGTATCAGGTTCGGATCAAGATAGGAGATGCGGACGACGAGAACTGTAAGCAGGAGATAGAAAGTGATGATGATGAAGACAAGCGTGGTACTCCCGGCGCGGCTCACGAGTCGCGGTTTGAACCGGTACAGCGCCAGGCCAAGCAGTGTCAGCAGCACAGCCACCCTGATCCCCTTGCCGAAGAACAGAAGCATTCGCTTCCAGGCGGAAGTCCCGAGCTCGTGCTCGACCCTTGCCTCCTCGAGCGCCTCGAGCATCTCGACCTGCTTCTTCGTCACCTTGTCGTGCTTCGCGATGATCCGCTGGTTCTTCGAGACCTTGAACGCCTTCGGGATCTGCTTCTCGGCTGCATCCCGCCGCTTCTTCGTCTCGTGCCGGTCGTAGACAAGGTTCGGTTCGATATGCGACCTCAGGATGCCGTAAAACAGCTTTATCACCTTGTCGTCGCGTCCAAAGACCTTCCCCGCCTCGTTGAGAATAAGGTCCTCGAGCTCGCCCTGCTCGATCAACGGCCGGGTCTGCACGCGCCTCTCCTCGTTCTCGGTCACAACGGTGATGTGCCGGTAGGCGCCGCGGCGAAGCGGAGAGGCATCGTTTATGATCCCTTTCTCGAAGAACCGCTTCTGGAGCCGCAACCCCACATCGAGGATCGTGAGCCTCGTCTTTGCCTCGAGAAGCAGGGCAACGGGATCCCGCCTCAGCCCCGGAGCAAATTCCCTGATCCTTTTTACACGTTCCTCGACTTCCAGCGTGTCGTCTCCCGCGATACCGGATATCACTTCCATGAAAACCGAGAAATCGCCGGGAAGAAGTTTCATGACTTCCGGTTTCTCGATGTAGACGGGCGGAACGCTTACCGCAGCGTTGGCACGGATATTCTCGATCTCCTGCTCGCTCAACTGAACAAAAAAGGTCAATGGTGCAATGACATCGATATCGGCGATGTCCCCTTCCTTGAACCGGATGTCCTTGACCTTCTGCATCGGGGGAAAGAGTATCAGCGACAGGACCAGAAACAGTGCAGCATAGAGAAACGGCAACCTGCCGGCGCCCATCACCGACGAAAGGATAGAAGAGGGATTGAGCTTCTCCTTCAAGAGGGACGAGTTGCCCCCGTCCTTACCGCCGCCCGGCACCTGTTCGGTCATTGTTTTCCTCCGGGGTCCGGAGCTCCGAACTCAGCGTCTCCATCAGCCGAATTGACGTTATCGGGCAATCCGGCGCCGGACCGCGCGAGCCCGGTACTCACGTTGCTGAATGCTTTTATAATTCTCTTGACCAGGCGGTGTCTAACCACGTCCTCCTCGCCGAGCGTTATAAACGTGATCCCCTCCACACCTCTGAGGATTTCCCTGACGGCAACGAGACCCGACCGTTCGGGCCGGCCGAGATCGACCTGTGTGATATCACCCGTTACTATCGCCTTCGAATTGACCCCGAGACGTGTCAGGAACATCTTCATCTGGCCGATCGTGCAGTTCTGGGCTTCGTCAAGTATGGCAAAGGCGTTGTCCAGCGTACGCCCTCTCATGTATGCCAGCGGAGCGATCTCGATGATCCCGGAATCGATCATCCGCTGGGTCCGTTCCTTTCCGACCATTTCTCTAAGCGCGTCGAAAATCGGCCTCAGGTAGGGATCGATCTTTTCCTGGAGATCACCGGGTAGAAACCCGAGGTTTTCACCTGCCTCCACAACAGGCCGAGAGATGAAGATCCGTTCTATCCCCCTGTTCTTCAAGGCCGCGAGAGCCACTGCGATTGCGAGGTATGTTTTTCCCGTGCCGGCGGGACCGATTGCAAAAACAATGTCATTTTCGTGTATCGAGTCGACATATTCCTTCTGTTTGATACTTCTCGGGACAATTTTTCTCCGCCTGGTCGTCGAGTAGTATACGACGGAATCTTCGAGCCTGCCGATTTTATTCGATTCCTTCTTATCACCGCGTATCACCGTAAGTATATCTCCTTCGGTCACTTGACGCCCAGCTGCGGCGATCCTGATGAGGGTTTCGATGACCTCTGTCAGTTCCTCGACTCGCCGTGAGGGACCTCGTACGATGACCTCATCGCCTCTGACAACGATAGTTCGTCCAAAATGCTCCTCCAACATCCTGACATTTCTGTCATTTACGCCGAGAAGCCTGATGGGATCAACTCCGGCGAATGAGAGAACCCTCTTCCGTTCCTGCCGTGTCACGCGCTATCCCCTGTAATAGAAAACTCCTGACCTTCAATCACGGGGTCAAGAGTAAATTAGCGTAACTGATTTTATAAATATAGCTTCCACAGGACAGCAGCCCCCTCACCTGGGGACGACCAGCTCCTGATCGGGAAAGATGAGGTCCGGATCGTTGATCCTATCCTTGTTGCCCTCGAACAGAACCGTCCATTTTCTGTAATCGTCATAGATCTCCCAGTATCCCGCGATCTTGGCAAGCCACTCATCCTCTATGACCAGGTGTTTTTTCGGCCAATTTCTCGGCACCTTCAACTCCCAGCCGGCAAGAACCCAGTCGGGATCCTCGATCATCTGCCGGTTCCCACGCCAGAGTCTCGGCCATTTGAGCGGATCCCCGAATACTTCCTCGTAACCGGCAACGATCCACAGGCATTCGCCGAACTGCAGTTTCCAGACCCTGGGCAGCATCTCGAGTTCCTGGATCTGCTTTGTAAATTCATCGATATGCGCCGAAAGGTTGGCGTATACCTTCTCCGCGTCTCTCAGATCCTTTGTCAGCGTGTGTATTCTTTCCTTCTTGGCGGTCAGTTCTTCCTGGGCCTTCTCCGATCTCCCCTGAAGGCTCTCAAGCTCGACGGCAAGCGTCCGGCAGTACTCCTCCCGATCGTTCTTGGAAAGCTTCTTGTACTCTTCATCCTCGTAATATTCTCCCTTGGAGATATCGATCGGTCGAGGCTTGTACCTGCTGCAGCCGGCGCCGAGAAACAGGATCATCGGGATAATTACCAATATAATGGACTTCTTGTTCAGCATACCCGTATCTCCCCCTTTCAGTTTCGGCCCTTATTCCCTGCCGCTGCCTTTTTTCAGTTCACTGACCCTTTCCTCGAGCTCTGCCGGTCTGTCCTTGATCTCTTCGATGTCGTTGTTCTTTTTATTCAGCCGTTCCTCGAACTCTGCCGCCTTTGCTCTCTTCTCGGCAGCCTCCTTCTCGTACGTCTCAACATCCAGCCGCGTCTCGTCGAGTGTGACGAGGCTCGTCTCGCACGGAGGCGCGGTTCCGCACCCAACCATCGCCAACCCCGGCATCGTCATCAGGAAGATCAGAATCAACCCTCCACGGCATATCTTCATAACTTGCATTCCTCCTTGTAGTTAATCAATATTTCAGCTTACAGGAACGTTAATACCGAACAGCTCCGTTGTCAAGAAAAAAGCCAATAGCGTTAATATTGCAAAAGATGTGCCTGATTGTTCCTTATTATTCCCCGTTCTTCCTTTTCCTTACCTCGATGTGAAGCTCCCGGAGAACCTCCTCTTCCACTTCCGACGGCGCACCCTCCATGAGAGAAGTGCCGCTCTGTGTTTTCGGGAAGGCGATGTAATCCCTGATCGACGTGCCGCCTCCCACGATCATCGCAAGGCGGTCGAGGCCGAGAGCGACCCCGCCGTGGGGAGGGGCCCCGTACCCGAACGCTTCGAGGAGAAATCCGAACTTCCTCCGGGCACTGTCGCAGTCGATCCCGATGACACCGAACAGCTTCTCCTGCAGTTCCCTGTGGTGCACACGGATGCTCCCCGATCCGAGCTCCGTTCCGTTGCATACCAGGTCGTACAGGTGCCCGTGCACTTTCCCCGGATCTGTATCTATGCACGAAAGGTCCTCTTCCAGCGGCATCGAGAAGATATGGTGCGACGGTTCCCATCCCCCCCCCTCCACCTCGGTGAAGAGCGGAAACCGGTTGATCCAGAGAAAATCATACAGCTTCGTATCCGAATCTAGGAGGTTGGCCCTGCCGAGGTGCAGCCTCAGCTCGCCGAGCACTCTCGACACGAGTGATTTCTCGCCGCCGACGAGAAGAAGCAGCGTCGGAGCCTCTACCCGAAATATTTCACGCAGCAGGGCAAGCCCCTTCCCGTCAAGGTGCTTGGAAACGGTAGCAGACGCCTCATCCCTGCTGACCTTGGCTGCCACAAGCCCACCGGCCCCGAGCGACCTGGCAAGCTCTTCGAGCTCCTTGATCCTGCTCCGTGAGAACGCCTCACCCTGTTCGAACGATATTCCCCTCACGACACCACCCCGCTGCACGATCGACCGGAACACCTTGAACTCGCTCGAACCGAACACGGCGCTGCAATCCCGGATCTCGAGTCCGAAGCGCCTGTCCGGCTTGTCAGTGCCGTAGACACCGATCGCCTCTTCATAATCGAGGACGGCGAAGGGAGTCTGCAGGCGAATGCCGAGAATCGCATCGAACAGGAAGCTCATGAGCCCCTCGGTGACGGCGAATATCTCTTTTTCCGAGATGAAGCTCATCTCGATATCTATCTGGGTATGCTCCGGCTGCCGGTCAGCCCGCAGATCCTCATCACGCAGGCACCTCGCAAGCTGGAAGTAACGGTCGAACCCCGCTATCATCAGAATCTGCTTGTACAGTTGGGGGCTCTGGGGAAGGGCGTAGAACTTGCCCGGCTGGGTCCTGCTGGGAACAAGATAATCCCTTGCTCCTTCGGGGGTCCGCCGCACGAGCATCGGTGTCTCGATCTCGAGGAAACCCTCCGATGCGAGATATTCCCTCACAAGGAGTGCGATACGGTGGCGCAGCTCGATGTTCTCCTGCAGCGGGTCTCGTCGCAGGTCGAGGTACCTGTACCTGAGGCGCAGATCCTCGTTCGCCTGCACGTCCGCGGTCACGGTGAAGGGCGGAACAGCGCTCCTGTTCAGGACGATCGCCCTGTCGGCAACAATCTCGATTTCTCCGGTTTTCATCGCCGGGTTGACCATGTCCCCCGGTCTTTTCCTGACCGTTCCCCTGCACGCGATGACGTCCTCTGAACGAAGCGATCTGAACAGATCGTGAAGTTCCTGCTGCTCCTGCTCCACGACAAGCTGTACGATACCCTTCCTGTCCCACAGGTCGAGAAAGGTGAGATATCCCAGCTCCCTTACCTTCTTGACCCATCCGGCAAGAACGACCTCGGAACCGAGATCGTTGATCGCCACCTCACCGCACAGGTGTGTTCTCTTCCATTCTTCCGTCAGATGAAACCGGATCGATTCACTCACCTCTGTTATCCCTTTCCCTCTCGATAAACGGGCCTATCCCATCGAACGCCAGCACCTCCTGGGAGCCGGTCATCATGTTCTTGACAGTTGCCTTTTCCCGCTCGAGCTCGTCCGGCCCGAGAAAAACGGCAAATCCGGCACCTGCTTCGGATGCCGCCCCGAGTTTTTTCTTCATGCTTCTGCCTGACAGGTCGGTCAGGACGGACAATCCCGACTCGCGGAGCCTGCCCGCCAGGGAGAGGGCTTGCATGGAGCCGGAATCTCCGATCAGGATAATGCAGACGTCCACCCTGCCGTCGCCCGTCTCCCCCGGGAAGCTTTCGGGAAGTGTTTCCAGCAGACGCTCCATACCGGCGGAAAATCCGACGGCCGGTATGTGTCCGCCGCCGCAGTCTTCCGCCAGTCCATCGTAACGGCCGCCGCCGCTGAGGGCGTTCTGGGCGCCGAGTCCGGGATGTATGATCTCGAAGGCGGTCTTCGTATAGTAATCGAGACCCCGAACGAGGAGCGGGTCCAGGGTGTAACGAATGCCGAGACCGTCGAGTATCTCCTGCAGCCTGGAGAAATGCTCGCCGCACTCCCGGCAGAGGTGATCGGTGATGAAGGGCAGCTTCTTCTTGACCTCGCCGCATTTCTTGCAATCGAATATGCGCAGGGGATTCACCATCCCCCGTTCCCTGCAGTTCTGACACAGCTCGTCACCGTACCCGGCGAGACTCCGTATCAGGATTTCCTTGAACGCCGGCCTGCACACGGGGCAGCCGACGCTGTTCAACCTGACGTCGAGCGGCGGAAAACCGCATACACTGTAAATACTCAGACTGATATCGATGATCTCGGCATCGACCGCCGGGTTCGACGACCCTATGGCCTCCGCACCTACCTGGTGAAACTGACGGTATCTTCCGGCCTGAGGCCTGTCGTACCTGAACATCGGCCCCATATAGTAAAATCGAGAAATACCGCCTTTCCGGTGCAGGCCGTTCTCGAGAAAGGCCCTCATGACAGACGCCGTGTTCTCCGGTCTCAGGGTCAGGCTCCTGCCCTTCTTATCGGAGAACGTGTACATTTCCTTGGAGACAATATCTGTAGCCTTCCCGACGGCACGTATGAACAGATCGGTCATCTCGAAAACCGGCGTCCGGATTTCGGAATATCCATAGCCGCGGACCAACCGGACGATGCGGCCCTCCACATCGTGCCACCGTTCCATGCGCTCACCGAACAGATCGTTCGTTCCTCTCGGCCTGCTGAACTTCATGCTTTCTCCGCCTTCTTTTTCAACCGCACGACCATGAGAACGGCGGCGACGGTTCCAAGCGCGATCCCGGAAGTGTCTGCAACTATATCCATGATACTTGAATCACGCCCGGGAATAAAGCTCTGGTACAGCTCGTCGAGACCGGCGACACCGATGCAAGTCGCCGCTACGATTACGAAGGTGACAACGCCGCGCGCGCCCGTCTCGTAGCTCAATCCGCGGTGTACCAGGATGACGAGGACGGCATACTCGAAAAAATGCGCCACCTTGTCGAACCCCCGCGGGAACTCGGTGTCGGTGGACAAACTCGGCACCGATGACAACCCGAAGATCATCACGACCCATCCAATGAGGGGCATCCACCGTTTGACGTTCCGGCTCACATCCTGCCTTTCACGATCCCCGCCCGGTTGCGCCGTGCCGAGCGGACGGAATCAGTAATATAACGTTCCGGCATATTTGACTCAAGACGGATGATAAGTTGCTCGTCCTCATCCCGTGGCAGGACGAAACCCGAGATGCCCAGTTCGAGAAGACCGGCGCGCAGCCCGTGAGGCATTCTTTCCGAGATGCCGGCCAACCGTCTGCTGAACACACGGAACATCTTGCGATCCATCGAGGATTCCGCCGCCAGGACGATCTCCGGCAGTGCCTCACCGGTGAGGAGGATCTCCAGTTCACCGCTCCGGAAAACCCCCCTGCTCTCGAGAAACAGGAACCGTTCAAGCCCGATACCACCCGCATCGTACGCACCGAACAGCACACCGAAGATCACGCGTCTCTCACCGTCGTCGACACCCGCGAACTCTATAATCTCCGGCCCGGATAAGCCGCCGGTACAGGCATCCGCCAATGCGAGGTAAGGAGATAGAAAACCCGATGCCGAGACGGGGGAAGTGAAAATCACCCGGCCGAGTTCGATCGTGGAGAGACCGGCACCCGGTTTTGCAATGACCGCCCCCCTCGTGTACCGCTGTCCTTCCTTCACGGAAGCCAGCAGCGCGCACCGTAAGCGCTTCTCCGCCATGAAACGCGATGCCTGGATCGAGGTCATCAGGTAGAAATCGCACCCTCCGATCTCCGCACTCTCCGGTATGAATCTCCACTTCACGTCACCAGCGCCCTTCTCCCGCATGAGGTCTCCGAGGTCGCGGAGAGACTGGTTGGCTCGCGCCGAATCGAACGCGCAGACACCGATTGTTATGGACATATGGGCGAAATCGTTCTCATCGAGAAATAATGCACCGGCGGTTAGCAGAATGATCGCGGAAAAAACCAGGACGGTCGCCCAGCGCCCGAGGTACGACGAAAGCATGTTGTAATCGATCGCAACGATCCTATTCCTTTTCTGTACCGGTTTCACCACCGCCGTTGCCCTCCTTTCGGCCTGCCACGATCGTGATCTCGAATGCACTTGTATCAAGCCAGTACTTCTCGATCCCCTGGGGAACAATGACCTCCGGCTGAATCCGGTAGGTTCCGGGCTCCTTTCCGGTGATGTTCAGAAGAATCGACACCTCGTCGGAGACGATGTTCTTGATGATCGACTCGGGGCCCTCGATGGTCAGAGAAACGGAACGGGGAGAGTACTCGACCACGAGTGTCTCATCATCCTGGAGGATCGTCGGGGGTACGTTCGCAAGGGTCCTGACGGCCTTCTTGCTCAGTTCCATCTCGATGAGAACGCTCGGTGGATCTGCC
Organism: Candidatus Krumholzibacteriota bacterium; assembly: GCA_030672805.1. Taxonomy (GTDB): domain Bacteria; phylum Krumholzibacteriota; class Krumholzibacteriia; order Krumholzibacteriales; family Krumholzibacteriaceae; genus DAOVFR01. The sequence continues at coordinate 26 of DAOVFR010000041.1, read as the reverse complement.
GTCAACTCCCTGCCCCCGAGCTGCAA